>CAYQZO010000133.1:0-5865 GCA_964421925.1 uncultured Acidimicrobiaceae bacterium | reverse complement strand
GTCCAGGACAACCAGATCGTCAAGGTGACCTCGCCGTTCGACCACGACGTCACCTCGGGGAACCTGTGCATCAAGGGCCGTTTCGGCTGGACGCACGTGGCCGAGCCCGCGCTGCGGGCGTGACCGGCTCCCCATCGTTGCCCACCGCCCTGGCCCGGGCGGGAACGCTGCGCTGCCCGCGCTGCGGCTCCGGCCGGTTGTTTCGCCGCTGGCTGATCATGGAGGAGCGCTGCCCGCGCTGCGACCTGGTCTTCGAGCGGACCGAGGGTTACTGGCTCGGATCGGTGGCGCTCAATCTGGGCGTCACCGAGGGGGTCTTCCTGGTCGTGCTGGTGGGCGGCATGGTGCTGTGGTGGCCCGACGTGCCCTGGGGCGGGCTGCTGGTCGCCGGCATCGCCCTGTCCGTCCTGGTGCCGCTCCTCTTCCACCCCTTCTCCCGCACCCTGTGGGTCGCCGGGGAGCGCCACGTCAGCGGGTGGACGGGGAATGATCGGGGTGGGGCCCGCCTTGAATAGCTGATGGCCGCACTACCCCCGATGCCAGAAGACTGGGAGGACACCAGAGCGACGCTGCACGCCTACGCCCTGGCCGTGTCGGCGCTGCCCCGGGCGCTCGTTCCTCCCGACCCCAGGTGGTGGCACACCTCGCTCGAGGTCACCCCGGAGGGCCTGATCACCGACCCCATCGACCTCCCCGATGGGGGAACCTTCTCGATACGCATGGACCTGCGCGAGCACGAGATCGTCCTGCAGACCAGCGGCGGGGACCGGGAGGCCTGGCCGATGGACGCAGGTCTCACCGCGAGCGAGCTCGGGGACGAGCTGATCAAAACCGCCGCCGACCTCGGGCGCGACGGTGACTACGACCGGGACCGGTTCGAGAGCGACGAGCCGCGCAGCTACGACCCGGCGGCCGCAACCGCCTTCTACGAGGTGCTCGAGGCGGTCGCCGCCGTGTTCGCCGAGCACCGGGCCTCCCTCGACGGTGAGGTGGGACCCGTCCAGATGTGGCCGCACGGATTCGACCTCGCCTTCGAGTGGTTCGGCACCCGGGTCGAGGGGGAGCACGCGGCCCAGATCAACCTCGGCTTCTACCCGGCCGGTGAGCCGTACTTCTACTCCAACCCGTGGCCGTTCGACGTCGACGAGCTCATCGAGAACTCGCTGCCCGCCGGCTGCGAGTGGTACGTCGAGGATTGGCAAGGTACCCGGCTTCTCTTCGCCGAGATCGAGGACGATCCGAGCGCCACCGAGCGAATCCTCGAGTTCGCCCGCCGGGTGTTCGAGATCGCCCAACCCACCCTCACCGCCTGACCTTTGCCTCCGGGGCCTGCCGTCTACCCTCCCGGCGATGACCTTTCCGGAACCGTTCTACCGGTGGCGGCCCCATCCGTGGCACGGGCTCGACGCCGGGCCCAACCCGCCGGAGGTGATCACCGCCTACATCGAGATCACGCCCTTCGACGTGGTCAAGTACGAGGTGGAGAAGAAGACCGGCCACCTCAAGGTGGACCGCCCGCAGCGAGGGAGCAGCTCACCACCCACGCTCTACGGGCTGATCCCGCGCACCTACTGCGGGCAGCGAGTTGCCGCCCTGTCACCCGAGGTCGACGTCGCCGACGGCGACCCCCTGGACGTGTGCGTGGTCTCGGAGCGTCCCATCGACAGGGCCGAGGTGATGGTGGACGCCAGGGTGGTCGGCGGGCTGCGCATGATCGACAACGGCGAGGCCGACGACAAGATCATCGCCGTGCTGGTCGACGATCCGGTCTGGTCCGACGTCGACGAGCTCGCCGACCTCCCGGCAGCGCTGGTGCGCCGGCTGGAGCACTACTTCCTCACCTACAAGACCTTGCCCGGGGAGCCGGACGCGGTGTCGATTCCCGCCGTCTACGACAAGGCCCACGCCTTCGCCGTCGTGGAGGCATCCCTCGCCGACTACCGGGAGACCTTCGGCGGTGAATGACGCCGTCGCCATGTCGTCCCGGGAGCGGTTCCTCAAGAACCTCGCCTGGCTGGCCAACCGCCTCCTGTTTCGCAGCGTCGAGGTGCACCACGAGTACCGGGCTACCGCCGCCGGCCCGCAGCTCGGCGTCTCCAACCACTTCGGTGGGTTGTCCGATCCGCTCATCCAGATCTACGCCCTGGATCGGGTGCCCCGGTTCATCGCCCGGGACGTGATCTGGCGCTATCCGGTCGCCAAACAGCTGATGCAGTTCGTCAGAGCGATTCCCGTGCACAAGGCGGATGATCACGGCGCACGCGGTGTGAGCCGCAACGACCAGATGTTCGCCTCCACCTACGACGCCCTCGGGGAGGGTGATCTCGTGGTGATCTTTCCCGAGGGCATCACCGTCGACGATCCGGCGATCGCCCCCATCAAGACCGGGGCGGCTCGCATCGCCCTCGGGGCGCGGGCCAGCGGCGTCGATGGGATCGAGATCGTCCCTTCGGGCATTCACTACGAGGACAAGGCGCTGCTCCGCTCCAAGGTGTACGTTCATGTCGGCGAACGCATCGGGCTCGACGCCTGGGTGGACGGGAACACCGGTCCCGGGGAAGACCAGGGCGCGTCCAACCGCGAACTGGTACGGAAGCTCACCGTCGCCATCGAATCGAGCCTCCGCCGCGCCGCACCGAACTTCGCCGACTGGCAGCAAGCGCGGATGCTCGGACAGGCCGCCTCGGTGGCGTTGCGCACGGTGCCGGATGCCCCCGTCGAGGTCGACTACGCCGCCCAGTCTGCGCTCGCCGACGCGCTCGCCCGCCGCCCCCAGCCGGCGAGAGACCGGATCACCGAGGCGATGGCGACCTACGTGGCGAATCTGGACGCCGCCGGGCTGAACGACGAGCAGATGATGTCGACGCAGCGATCTCGTGGGTCCTTCCTGTGGCGCATGGCATGGAACTTCGGTGTCGGGATCCTGCTCCTCCCCTTCGCCCTCATCGGGTTCGTCATCAACATCATTCCGATCCTGCTGGTTCGGCTGGTGGGACGAGCCAACGTCGCCCCGGCGATGATGGCGACCATCAAGCCGGGTGTGGCCATGGTGGCGTTCGGCATCGCCTGGGGCGTCGCCGCCTGGCTCGGGTTCCGCGTCGACCGGTTCTCGGGGGCTGCTGCGGTGCTCCTGCTGATGCCGCTGTACGTCTACGCCCTGGTTGCCATCGTCGAGCGCGGGACCCTGATCCTGCGAGCGTTCTCCGGGTGGCGCCGGTCGGGACGCACCGACCTCCACGAGGGGATGCTCGCCGACAGGAACGCCGTGGTCGACGCGGTGGTCGACGCCCTCTAGCCGCCCTCGTTCCGGGCGGCGCGCTCGATCTCGGAGCGGCGCAGCGCCCGCTCCACGGCCGCCATCTGGGCATCGCTCACGTCCGGGATGGCGTAGGCAGCACGGACGGACTCGGCGAGATCGGCCCGGTAGTCGTGGCCCCACGCCTTGAACTCACCGGGGATGACCCGCGCCGCGTTCTTGGTGTCGAAGGCGGTCTGCCAGAAGGTGACCCCGGGGACCCAGCGCTGGGTCCGCGAGACCGTGGGCGGCCGGTCGGACACCGGGCCGAGCCACGGTGGTTGCTTCCAGGCGATGGACACGTTGAAGCGGGTCACGGGATCCTCGTGATGGTCGAGGAAGGCGAACTCGACGCCGGGGTCGAAGTCGGCGGCAGAGGCCGCCTGCCCGAACCTCGGATCCGACGGGTTGGCGCTCAGCACCGCGCGACGGAACCTCGTCGGGTAGGGGGTCCCCACCCACAGAGCGCGGGCGACGGTCCGATCCGCCAGCGTTTCGGAGCCGGGATTGGGAAAGGCGTCCTGTCCGGTCTGTGCTCCGAGGCTCTCCCCGTAGAGCACGACCCGGGGCCGACGCGAAGCGGGCCGCCGGGCGACGGCGTCCGACACCGCCTCGACGAGGGCCAGGTACTGGCGCTGCGCATCCGGGATCCGGTCCGCAGAGAGCAGCGAAGGGCGCTTGCCGTACTGGACGGCCACCGAGGCCACGTTCCCGCGGGTGAAGTACTCGGCCGCCTCGACCGGGATGTAGTTGAAATAGCCGGTACCCGATGGCGAGCCGATGATGAGGACCGCCCGATCGAATGCCCCGGTACGACGCAGCTCGGTGAGGGCGAGGTCCACCCGCCTCTGCATGTCGGAGGCGCTGTCCAGCCCGACATAGATGCGGATCGGATCGACGGCGTCATCGACCCCCATCACCAGGTTGATGGCCCGAGCAGGAGTTGCTTCTGACACGAACCGCCGTCCCTGCAGGCCGAGGTCCTGGTAGCGGACCGCACTGTGCGGGCCGCCGCTCACGTGGGGTGACGTGGGCGGCGTGGAGTAGCCCGGTTCCACACGCTCTCCTGCTGCGTCGAGCCGGTGGATCAACCGGCCGGCGCCCGCCCTCGTCGCAGCCGCGGCTGTCGCGGCCAGCGTTGCGTGGATCCCGAGCAACCACGCCGAGCGAGGCCCGCCGATGTACCGGGAACCCGCGGCTGCCAGGGAGCGGGCCAACCCGCGCTCGGCGGCCAGCACCGTCCATGCAGCGGCGGCGATCGCCGAACCCTGGGCCAGACTCATCGCTACTTCCTTCGGCGGCGGGGTCGGCTTGCCGTCGGCCGGGTAGCTGCGGAGCTGGCGGCTGAGTGCTACTCCTCCGGCCGCGCCAAGCGCCAGCGCTTCGGCGAAGCTCGCCATTGGCATGCCGGGCGGCACGAGCCGTACCGCGGAGAGGGAAGCCGAGACGATCGAGGCGGCTGCCGTCACGTTCGAGGCGGTGCGCACCGGTGGCGAGGTGGCGGAGCGGCCTGCGGCGACCGCTGCTGCGCCCAACGCGGCGGCTCCCAGCGCCCGCCGTCCTCCGCCGCCTCGGGTCACCACTCCGATGGCGCGTTCCACCAGGTTGCCGACCGTGTAGCCGGTGGCGAGGGAGGCCGCCACGATCAGGGCCTGATCGCGGCGGGAGCGGTCGATGAGGGACGGTTGGTAGGCGCGGAGCGCGGCGATGCCGCCGAGCGCCAGACCGGTCTGCACCGGCGGCTCGGAGAGCAGGGTTGCCAGCCGGCCCGCCATGCCGGCTAGTCGAGAATGGCGTTGAGGATGGAGGCGATGACGGTGAGCACGAGCCCGCCGAGCAGCGTCGCCCCGATGCCGTCGCTGCTCAGCCCGGTGTCGGCCGCCTCGCCCAGCCAGATCAACCCGGCCATGAGCGCGACGTTGACCACGAGAGTGAACAGCCCGAGCGTGAGGATCCGGATGGGGAGGGTGAGCAGCTTGGCGATGGGCTTGATCGTGGCGTTGGCGAACCCGATCACCAGGCCGAACACGGCGAACCACCAGTTCTCGCCGTCGAAGCTGAGCCCGGGTATGAGCCACACGGTGAGCCAGGCGGCGAGCGCGTTGCCGGCGACCTTGAGGAGGAACTGCACGCCGCAAGCGTAGAGGCACTCGTGCTTTCCCCGGCCGCGTGGGCCGAGTACGATCGGTGGCCGGCTGGCGCACTGGAAGGCTCATGAGGGACTGGAAGACGTACAAACCCGCCGGAGAAACTCCACCCGCCGCCAAACCACTGGTGAGGAAGCGGCAATCCGCCGTCACGGATCCCACCGACGCGCGAGACCCGGAGTTCGAGATCGCTCTCGAGGTCAACCCGGACCAGCTCAGCCTCCTCTTCGACGACACCGACAAGTACGAAGAGCGGCCGATGGGCGGAGCGTTCGACGCAAAGGTCGACCACCAGGAGCGGTGGCGTGTGGAAGGCCTGGTGGAGATGGCGAATGTCGGGGAGACCTTCGGCGACTGGAGCGATGAGTCGAAGCTGGAGGCCTTCACCTACTACCGCAAGGCCACCCGGCTGCACTAGATCTC
>CAYQZO010000132.1:0-5904 GCA_964421925.1 uncultured Acidimicrobiaceae bacterium | reverse complement strand
GTCTCTGCGGGCCGCGATCCGGAGACCGGGGAGAACCGCTATCCCAATCTCGAGCTCGTCCGGCTGGCGATTCCCCGACGGGTGTACACCCAGTCGCACATGGACGTCACCGCCGAGTCGGTCATCGAGGTGTACGAGCGGCGGGAGGCGATCGGCGGCCTCGAGTTCAGCTACGAACCAGACTCGCTCCGGTTCTTCCAGGCTCGCTTCCGCCCCGTGACGCTGTAACCGGCGGCTCCGGCGGCGGGTCGAATTCGACGGAAAAACGGGGGGGAGCGGTTGGGCGCCGCGCCAGAGGGGAGATAGGAAGGAGATACGTTGTATCCACGAATGTCCGTTGCTGAGCTCGACGCCGAGCTCAGCGAGTATGTGAACGACCTCGCCGCCAAGTGGTGGTGGTTCCTCGGGTTCGGCATCATCTCGACGCTGCTCGGCCTGTGGATCCTCTTCTGGGCCGACTGGCGGGAGGACCCCGACGCGGTCGTTCTGTTCTACGGCATCATCCTGCTGGTATCGGGTGCCTTCCGATTGATCGCCGGGTTCGTGTGGCATGGCGACGGCAGGTGGGCGCTCCTGCTCGCTGGTGGTGCCGCCATCGCCCTCGGCATCGCCACTCTCGTCTGGCCCGACCCGACGCTGCTGGTGGTCGCGGCGCTGGTCGCGCTGTGGCTGATCGTCACCGGCGTGCTCAACATCGTCGCCGGCCTCTTCCAGAAACGGGAGCCGCGCTGGGCCTTCATCCTGTGGGGCGTCCTGGCGTTGCTGCTCGGCATCTGGGCGTGGAATCACGAAGTGCTGACGCTGTTCACCGTGATCTTCGCCGTCGGCCTCGGCTTTCTGCTCTCCGGCGTGATGGAGATCTTCGCCGCCTTCCAGGTGAAGAACCTGCCCGATGCCTACGAGAAGGCAAAGACCGACGCCTACAACCAGTTGAACACCCTCTCCGATCTGCACGCCAAGGGCGTGTTGACCGACGAGGAGTACAACCGGGAGCGGGCCAAGGTCCTGATCGGCTAGCCGACGAAGCGTCCGTCGCCGATGTGATCGCTGAGCACCCTCCACGTCGAGGGGTGGGACAGCTTGTCGCGCATCGAGCGGAGGGTGGCCAGGAAGGCAGGAACCGCGGATTCGACCGACATCATGTTGGGTCGAGACACGGCGAGGACGCGTTCGTCGGGCCGCAGCACCAGCAGCTCGGTGTCGGGCCACTCGTTGCGGACGAGATCGAGCTCCCTGGCCAGAGCGCCGCGCCCGTATCGATCCATCAGGTCCTCGTAGAAGCGACCGCCGGGGCGGGCGGTCGTGGCAGCCATCGGTGCGATCACGATCACGAGGTCGAGGGGCTCGGCGCTGCCGAGCACCAGGTCGAGGCTCGTCCCCGTGGCCATGCCTCCGTCGGCGTACCAGCGGCCGTCGATCTCGACCGGCTCGTAGATGAACGGGACCGCGCTCGAAGCGGCCACCGCGGCCTTGAGGGGGACCGCAGGAGCACTCTCGGTCCCGAAGGGCACCCGGACCCTTGCCTCCAGGTCGTAGGCGGGAATCACCGTCGGGGCTTCGGGCCAGGCGTCGGCGAGGTCGCCGATGGAGGCCTCCAGCCACTCGACCATGGCGTCGGTGCAGTAGGGCGCGGGAGCGCCGAGGGCGAGGCCCACTCCCGGCCTGATCAGACCCGGGACCAGGCCCTTTGTGATCCAGCGCACCGCTCCCCGGGGCGGCACCCGGCGAAACAGCCGGCTGTGCAGCCAGTCCTCGAGCTCTTGATCTGCAAGCGCCGGATCGGTCAAGGTGTGCAGATCCATGGCCTCGCCGCGGACGGCGGCGGCGATGAACGCCCCCGACGACGTCCCGACGATCACGTCGGCATGATTCGGATTCCACCCGGTGGCCATGCGCAGCGCCAGCAACGCTCCGAGGTGGTAGGCGGCGCCGGTCACCCCTCCACCGCCGAGGACGAGTCCTACCTTGCTCACGGCGCCGGAGCATAAGTGATGAACGCACTGACTCGCGTGCACCCCGCGCCGGCCGAGATCGTCGCATTCGTCAACGTCCTGGCCGAGCTCGACGGGGTACCGCCACTGAGCGAGCACAAGATGCTCCAGCTCGGCGGCGGGAGTGATGCGAGGGTCGGAGCCTGGGTCGCTGCCGGTAGCCTCGCTGTCGTCGGGGTGGCCGCCGGGCACGCGGGGGACGACCCACACTGGGCGATCGAGGTAGCGACGGGCGCATCGCTGCGCACGCCCGGGGGCGAAGCCGCGGCCATCGAGGTGGCGCTCGATCTGCCACCGAGCGGGCCGCGACGCACGCTGTGGGCACACCGCGGCGCCCAGCTCGAGGCCGCCGCCTCACTCGGCCTCGAGGAGCGGCGACGGGTGCTGCGCATGGAAGGCCCGCTTCCCGGCCCACCAGAGGTCCCGGCCGGCATCGAAGTACGCGCCATGACCGGCGACGATGAGGCGGCGTTGATCGCCGTGCACAACCGGGCCTTCGCCGGGCACCCGGAGGCATCGGGCATGGACGAGGAGCGAATCGCAGCCCTCAAGGCCCTGCCGTGGTACGACCCGGAGGGGGTCATCGTTGCCCGCGACGGCGGAGGCCTCCTCGGGTACTGCTGGACGAAGCTCCACGCCAACGGAGACGGCGAGGTCTACTTCATCGCCGTGGATCCCGATCATGTCGGGCGCGGCCTCGGAGAAGCCCTGGTACGGGCCGGATTTGCCTCACTCGGGGCCCGGGGCGCGACCGGAGCCATGCTGTGGGTGGACGGGGACAACGCCGCCGCCATTCGCCTGTACGAGGGGCTCGGTCTGGAGCCGGTTCAGGTCAACGTCGAACTGGACGTTCCGGGCTAACCCGCAACGGCGAAGGGGCGCTCGCAGACCGGACAGGCGGTGTCGTCCTCCCGGGTCGGTGCCCGGCACCACGGGCAGGGAAGGTCGACGAGCACGTCCTCGTCGTATTGGCCGACGGCAGGGGAGCGGAGCCAGCGGATGGCGAGGGCGGCCGCAGTGATGACCACGAGCAGGATGGCGATCTGGAGCATTGCCGAGAGGCTATCCGAGATCGCGAAAAGTGAGGGTATTTGAGCGACGCTCAACGCTCAACGCTCAACGCTCAACTTGCCCGTTCCACCGCCCGGCGCAGCTCGGCGATCGTGTCGGAGTACGAATCGGCCCCGGCGTCGAACATCCGCTGCTCGGCCTCGTAGACCAGCCGCATCGCGGCGTGATACACGATCCAGCGCGCCAGCTGGTTTTCGTCGACGAAGACGCCGTAGCCCTCCTGTATGCCGGAAGCCACCATGGGACCGGCGTGGTTGGTGGCAAGCCACACCGCCTTGGACAGATCCCACTCCGGCGGCGCCAGCGTCGCCCACTGCCAGTTCACCAGCGTCACGTCGGAGTACTCGTTGACCACGAAGTTCTCGGGGGAGGGGTCGGTGTGGGCTCCTCGCGGGACCGAGCCGAACGGGGTCGGGATCGCCCGGGCCGCCTCGTACAGGTCGGCGCTGAGCCCGATCCGGCCCCGGTACCGGTTGAGCCTGCGCATCGTGGAGTCGAAGTCGAGGGCGATCCACTCGCCGTCGATGCCCCTGGACAGGTTGGACATGCCTGCGGGATCGCGGTCGTGGACGGCGCGCAGGATCTTGCCTGCAGCCTCACCGAGGCGGGAGTTCTCGGGGAGCTGGGCGAGCGTCCATTCACCCGGGTCGGCGAACACGGCCCAGGACAGGTCGGCGGTCACCCCGCCGTCGACGGGCGTGGGAACGCCTTGTACGCCTTGGAGTGCCTGCAGCGCGTGGGCTTCCCTCCTGGCCCGGGCCGGAGTTCCGTACACCTTGAGCAGCACGGGAGTCGGGCTGCGGAAGATGCGATACAGCCGATCCTGGGCCAGCGACTTCGTGGGCCGACTCAGGTCCTGGAACCGGTCCCCGGCCGCGATCTGCTCGGCGAGCGCAACAGACTCCATCACTCCCCTCAATCCACCTTGGCTCATTCTCGCATGCACCGGAGCTAGCTGCAGCAGGGGTTAGCCTTACCGGCTCTCACCACCGGAATCAAGACCCATGCCGATCAAGCTGACCCTTCCCGACGCATCGGTCCGGGAGTACCCGGACGGCACGACCGGACGCGACGTCGCCGAGGACATCGGTGCCGGGCTCGCCCGCGCCGCGGTGGCGATCACCATCGAGGGTCACGAGTTCGACCTGGAGCGACCGATCCCGGTGGACGGTGCCTTCACCGTGATCACCGATGCCACCGAGGCCGGGCGGACCGTCATCCGGCACTCGACGGCACACGTGCTCGCCCAAGCCGTCCTCGACCTGTTCGAGGGCGCCGCCTTCGCCATCGGCCCGCCCATCACCGACGGCTTCTACTACGACTTCGACATCGGTCGTCCCTTCACCCCGGACGATCTGGAGCGCATCGAGGCCCGGATGCGGGAGATCATCGCCGCCGATCAGCCCTTCGAGCGCGACTATCTGTCGGTGGATGACGCCCTCGAGCTCTTCTCCGATCAGCCCTACAAGAGCGAGATCATCCGGGGCGTCGACGAGGGCGAAGGGGCCGCCGCCGATGCGGTGAGCGTGTATCGCAACAACGGCTTCGTCGACCTGTGCCGGGGGCCGCACGTGCCCTCGACGGGAAAGCTCGGGGCGTTCAAGCTGATGCGCTCCTCGGGTGCCTACTGGCGCGGTGATGAGAACAACCCGCAGCTGCAGCGGATCTACGGCACCGCCTGGGAGTCGAACGAGGCCCTCCACGCCTACCTCCACCGCCTGGAGGAAGCCGAGAAGCGCGACCACCGCAAAGTCGGGGCCGAGCTCGACCTGTACTCCTTCCCGGCGGCGCTCGGAAGCGGCCTCGCCATCTGGCACCCCAAGGGCGGGGTGCTGCGCACCGTGATCGAGGACTATTCGCGGCGCACGCACGCCGCCCACGGCTACGACTACGTCTACTCGCCGCACGTGGCCAAGGCGGATCTGTGGAAGACGAGCGGCCACGTCGACTTCTTCGCGGAGAGCCTGTACCCGGCCATGGAGCTCGATGCCGGGCAGCGCTACCTGGTCAAGCCGATGAACTGCCCGTTCCACATCCTGACCTTCAAGTCGCGCAGCCGCAGCTATCGGGAGCTTCCGCTGCGGTTCTTCGAGCTGGGAACGGTGTATCGCTACGAGCGGTCCGGCGTGGTGCACGGGCTGTTGCGCGCCCGGGGCTTCACCCAGGACGACGCCCACATCTTCGTGACCAGGGACCAGATCGGCGAAGAGCTGCAACGCCTGCTCGACTTCGTCCTCATGGTGCTGCGCGATTTCGGCTTCGACGAGTTCGAGGCCGACCTCTCCACGCGGGACGAGGCGAAGATGATGGGCGACCCGGCACTGTGGGATCTGGCCGAGCAAGCATTGGCCGCTGCGCTGGAGACGGCCGGGTTGACCTACGAGGTGGCCGAAGCCGAGGCAGCCTTCTACGGCCCGAAGATCGACATCCACGTTCGCGACGCCATCGGACGCCGGTGGCAGATCTCGACGCTCCAGATCGACTTCGCCCAACCGGACAACTTCGAGCTCGGTTACGCCACCGACGACAACCGCATCGACCGCCCGGTCATGATCCACCGTGCGCTCCTCGGCTCCATCGAACGGTTCGTCGGGGTGCTCGTCGAGCACTACGCCGGTGCCTTCCCGTGCTGGCTGGCGCCGGTCCAGGCGAGCGTGGTCCCGGTGGCGGACCGTCATCACGCCTATGCGGCCGAGGTCGCCGCGGCGCTGAGGTCCGGGGGGCTGCGCGTGGAGGTCGACACCGCAGACGAAACGGTCGGCGAGAAGCTGCGCCGCGCCATCACGCACAAGCACCCGGCCGTGCTGGTCGTCGGCGACGATGACGTAACCGACGGCACGGT
>CAYQZO010000131.1:3173-5916 GCA_964421925.1 uncultured Acidimicrobiaceae bacterium | reverse complement strand
GTGGTCCAGCCCGGCCGGCCGTACCTGGAGGACTTCACCGACCAGAGCCCCTTCGGGACTCCGTCCGGGAAGATCCAACTCGCCTCCCAGGCACTGGCCGAAGCCGGGCTGGACCCGCTTCCAGTCTACGAACCGACCGAGGAACCGCCCGAGGGCTTCTTCCGCCTCCTCTACGGGCGCCACCCCGCCCACACCTTCGCCAAGACCCAGAACACGCCGGTGCTGTTCAACCTGTATCCGGAGAACGAGGTGTGGCTGAGCACCGGCGCCGCCTCCCGTCTCGGCGTGCACCACAAGGACCGGGTGTACGTGGTCAACACCGAGGGCACCCGCTCCGGCCCGGTGCGGGCCAAGGTCACCGAGCGCATCCGCGACGACGCCGTCTACCTGGTGCACGGGCACGGGCACCGCTCGTCGGGGCTGCACAACGCCGACGGCCGGGGGGCCAGCGACACCGCGTTGATGGCACGCTACGTCCTCGACCCGGTGTGCGGCGGCGCCGGCATGCGCACCAACTTCGTCACGGTGGAGAGGGCATGACATGACGCGCTACGCCATGGCCATCGACGTGGAGCGGTGCCTGGGCTGTGAGGCGTGCCTGGTGGCGTGCAAGGCGGAGAACGAGGTCCCCGACGACCGCTACCGGCTGCGGATGCGGGAGGTCACCGTCGGCACCTTCCCCGACCTGATCGGCGAGTTCCGCCTCGAACAGTGCTTCCACTGCGACGACCCGCCCTGCGTCGGGGTGTGCCCAACCGGCGCCACCCATCGCACCGAGGACGGCCTGGTCCTCATCGACCCCGGCAAGTGCACCGGGTGCAAGGCGTGCGTCACCGCCTGCCCCTACGGGATGCGCTACGTCCATCCCGGCGGGTGGGTGGACAAGTGCAGCTTCTGCGACCACCGCCTCGCCGCCGGCCGCGACCCGGCGTGCGTGGAGACTTGCCCCACCGGCGCCCGCATCTTCGGCGACCTCGACGACCCGTCGAGCTCGGTGCGCGAGGCGATAGACGCGGCCGACTTCGTCGGCGTCCTCAAGCCGGAGGCGGGCACCGAGCCCTGCCTCTTCTACCTCAACTCTCACCTGCCCCTCGACACCGGCGACGTGGAGGTGACCGTCGTGTCGGAGATCGGAGCATGAGATGACCGAGATCGATGTCACCGGCGTCAACCCCATCGACTGGCCCGAGCTGGCCACCTGGGACTGGGCGGTCGTCGCCTACCTCTTCATCGGCGGCCTCGTCGGCGGGCTCATGATCCTCACCGCCGTCCTGCGCTGGCGCCGCGACGAGACCTGGGCAAAGGCCATCCGCATCGTCGACCTGTGGGCGCTGCCCCTGCTCGGCGCCGGGCTCTTCCTGCTCTTCCTCGACCTGTCCTACAAGGTGCACGCCTGGCGGTTCTTCCTCGCCTTCGAGCCGACCAGCGCCATGTCGTGGGGGTCGTGGATCCTGGTGATCGCCGCCGTCGTGCTCGCGCTGCGGGCGTGTCTCCAGCTGCCCACGACCACCTGGTTCGACCGCCTGCCCGGATTCGTGCGCACGCCGGTGGGCACGGTGGCCTCCTTCCTCGCCCCACGGGTCCGGTGGCTCGACGGCGCCTCCATCGTCGTGGGCACCGCCCTCGCCTTCTACACCGGCATTCTGCTCAGCACCATCCCGGCGCGGCCGCTGTGGGACAGCGTGGTGCTCGCCCCGCTCTTCCTGGTCTCCGGGGTGGCGGCGGCGGGGGCCTTCGTCTGTCTGTTCCTGTCCCCCGTCGCCCACCGCCGGTTGACCCCGACGGCCATGGGGCTGTGCGCCGCCGAGCTGGCCTTGATCGCCGCCTTCCTCATCAGCCTGGCCATCGGCACCCCGGCGACGAGGGAGGCGGTGGCGACCCTGGTGAGCTGGCCGTACGGGACGATCTTCTGGGTGGTGGTGGTCGTCGCCGGGCTGCTGCTGCCCCTGACCATCGAGGCCTTCGAGATGCGACGCATCCGCATGCCCGAGCTGCTGAGCCGGGCGGCGCCGTGGCTGAAGCTGACCGGGAGCGCCGGCCTGCGCTTCGTGATCGTGCTCGCCGGCCTCCACACCGTGATGTAAGGCAAAGGCGGAGGGAGCCAGCTCCCTCCCGAGTGAAAGGAAAGAGAGATGAGAACCAGGGCAAGAGCCCGCACCGCGATCCTGCTGATCGCCCTGCTGGCGCTGTTCGCCGCCTCCTGCGGTGACGACACGAGCGAGGAGACATCGGCTCCGACGACTCAGGCGGTGACCACCACCGTCGTCGAGACCTTCGATCTCGTCGCCGCCGTCGACGCCTACGCCGTGGCGATCCCCGAGGGGTTCAACGCGGTGGGCGACATCACCGCATTCAAGGATGCGATGACGGCCGGCGCCTACGTGATCGACGTTCGCGAGGCATCGGAGTACGCCGAAGGCCACATCCCGGGTGCGGTCAACATCCCATTGCGGACGCTGGGCGACAACCTGGACAAGATCCCCACGGATCGCCAGGTGTTCGTCTACTGCGCCTCCGGGCATCGGGCCGGGATGGCGCTGTCCTCGCTCGGGATGATGGGGTACGACAACGTCGCCTCGTTCGTCCCGGGTTGGAAGGGTTGGTCCGCAGCCGGCGAAGAGGTGTCCACCGATACGGTGACCGCCGAGATCTTCGCGGTCCCGACCATCCCCACCGAGATGTTCACCGCCGTCAACGGCTTCCTGAGCACCATCCCCGAGGGGTGGCTGAGCGCCGGTGACGC
>CAYQZO010000131.1:0-3163 GCA_964421925.1 uncultured Acidimicrobiaceae bacterium | reverse complement strand
GCCGAGGGACACCTCCCCGGCGCCCTCAACATCCCGCTGCGGGAGCTGGCGGCACGCTTCGGTGAGATCCCGACGGATCAGAACGTCATCAGCTACTGCAAGTCGGGGCACCGCCAAGCCATGTCGCTGCCGATGCTCTACGTGCTCGGTGACGGGGCGAGCATGGGCTTCCCCGCCAGCTATCTGGGCTGGACCGACGCCGGCATGCCGGTTGAGACGGGATGATCAGAGGCTGATCGAAGGGGGAGAGGCGCGATCGGGACCGGGGGGGACGGTCCCGATCGGCCGCGCCTAGGGACCAATGGCCCCTGGTCGAACCACCGATCCTCACCGATGCTGAGGACATGAACACCATCCAACCTCCGCAGAGCTGCCTGGAGATGAACCTGCTGGCGCCGACACCGGAGCCGATCAGCGACGAGCAACTGGCCGCCCTGGCCAAGGCCCTGGGCAGCCCAAGCCGGATCAAGATCGTCCGCTATCTGTCGCAGTGTCGGCCGCACAACGAGAACGACATCGTCGCCCAGACCGGGCTGGCGCAGTCGACGATCTCGGAGCACATCCGCGCCCTGCGCGACGTCGGCATCGTGACCGTGGTGGACGATCCGCCCCGCCTCTGGTTCTGCGTGAACCGGAAGATGCTGGCGTCACTCGCCGCCGCCATCGACGGCATCCCGATGCCCTTCGAGGACGTGACCGAGGCGGTCCCGGTCGTACCCATCTGATCCGTAGATTGTGGGGATGAAGACCGGGCTCTACCTCCCCAACTTCGGCGCGTGGGGCGAACCGGCCGCCATGGTGTCCCTGGCGATCGACGCCGAGGAGAGCGGCTGGGACGGCTTCTTCATCTGGGACCACATCGGGGGGTTCAAGAACACCATGGCCGACCCGTGGGTCGCCCTCGGTGCCGTTGCCCAGGCGACCGCCACCATCACGATCGGCACCACCGTGACCCCCGTGCCCAGGCGGCGGCCCCAGAAGCTGGCCCGGGAGACGACCACCGTCGATCGGCTGTCCGGTGGCCGGTTCGTGTTCGGGGTCGGGAGCGGTGAGGGCGCGCCGGAGTTCGACAAGATGGGCGAGAACACCGACCACCGAGCGCGCGGCGAGATGCTCGACGAGGCGCTCGACGTGATCACGCAGCTCTGGTCGGGCGAGCCCGTGGACCATCGCGGCACCTACTACACGGTGGAAGGTGCCCGGTTCGTCCCTACCCCGGTGCAGACCCCGCGTATCCCCATCTGGGTCGGAGGGTTCTGGCCGTACACGAGGCCGATGCGGCGGGCCGCTCGTTGGGACGGTGTGATGCCGCTGTTGCGCCTCGAAGAGGGCGAGATCGAGACCGAGGCCCTGCGCGCCTGCGTCGACTACATCGCGGCGCACCGGGAGATCAGCGATCCCTTCGACGTCGTGTACTCGGGGGTTACGCCGGGCGACGATCCAGAGCGGGCGGCGGAGATCGTCGGGGCCTTTGCGGATGCCGGGGCCACCTGGTGGCTGGAGCCGATCGCCCCCTACCGGTACGACGAGGGCATGGCCGAACCGTGGGATACCGAGAGGCTCCGCGAACGAGTCCTGCAGGGTCCGCCGGGGATGTGACACCCTGGCCGCGATAGGGGGCAACCGGTAGCATCCGGCGGATGACAACCAGCGATCAACTGCCCTCGGGCGAGGTCACCTTCCTCTTCACCGACATCCAGGGGAGCACCCAGCTGTGGGACGCCTTCCCCGACGAGATGCGGGCGGCGCTGTCCGTCCACAACCGGATCATGGACGAGGCGATTGGCGGCACGGGCGGGTCGCTGGTGAAGAACACCGGCGACGGGATCTTCGCCGCCTTCCCGTCGGCCTCGGATGCCGTTGCCGCGGCGATGGCTGCCCAGACCCGGCTCACCGAGCACGATTGGGACGCTGCGATCGGCGCGCTCGAGGTGCGCATGGCGCTGCACACCGACCTCGTCGACGCCGTCGGCGGTGACTACCACGGGCCCGCCATCAACCGGGTCGCCCGGATCGAAGCCGCCGGGCACGGGGGGCAGGTCCTGCTCTCGGATGCCGCCCGGTCGGCCGTGGCCCCGGTCCTGCCCGCAGACGTTGAACTGATCGACCTGGGAACGCACCGCCTGCGCGGGCTGAGCGATGCCGAAACCATCTACCAGCTCGTCGTCCCCGGCCTCCGCTCCACCTTTCCGCCCCTCCGCACCGCCTCGGTGGCGGTGGGTCGGCTGCCCGACTTCGCCACCTCGTTCGTGGGCCGCGCCGACGACATCGACGCCATCGGTGAGCAGCTCGGCGATGCGGAGTGTCGTGTGCTCACTGCCCTCGGCCCGGGCGGGATCGGCAAGACCCGGCTCGCCGTGGAGGCGGCGCGCCGGTATGCAACGGAGGCGGGCCTCGTCGCCCACTTCGTGTCGCTGGCCCCGGTACCGAGTCCCGAGGCGATCGTCAAGGAGATCGCGGAGAGCCTGAACTTCACCATCGACCTCCACGTGGCCGCCACGGTCGACGAGACCACCCAGGTGATCGACCTGCTGCAGAGCCAGCGCATGGTGCTCATCCTCGACAACTTCGAGCACCTCCTGTCCGGCGCCGCCCTGGTGACCCGGATCGTCGAGTCGGCACCGGACCTCAAGGTGGTGGCCACCAGCAGGGAACGGCTCGGCATCGGGAGCGAGTGGGTGTACGAGGTGAACGGTCTCGATGTCACGGCCGAAGGTGACGCGTCCGAGGCGGTGATGCTCTTCATCGATCGGGCGCGACGCGCCGGAGCCGCCATCGCCGACGAAGGCGAGGGCGAGGTGGCCGCCCTGTGCGGCCTGCTCGGGGGAATGCCGCTCGCCATCGAGCTGGCCGCGGCCTGGGCCCCGATGCTGCCGGTCGGCGAGATCGCCGGGGAGGTCCGAGCCAACCTCGACTTCCTCAGCGGAGCGCGCGCCGACGTGCCGGAACGGCACCACAGCATCCGCGCCGCCTTCGAGTATTCCTGGGGCCGGCTCTCTCAGGATCTCAGAGGTGCCTTTGCCAGCCTCGCCATCTTCCCGGCGCCGTTCACCCGCGACGCGGCCGCTGCGGTGGCGGGGACGACGCTGCCGACGCTGTTGGAGCTGATGAACAAGTCGCTGCTGCGCCGCAGCGAGCTCGATGGCTACGACATCCATCCGCT
>CAYQZO010000130.1:2559-5933 GCA_964421925.1 uncultured Acidimicrobiaceae bacterium | reverse complement strand
TAGGGCAGGAACCCGGTGGTCAGCAGCTTGACCACGAAGGCGCCGACGATGAGCACGAGGAGCCCGATGACGACGAACGTGGTGAAAGGCCGCATGACGGCGACGATACTGGCCCGGTGAAATTCCTCACCCGCCGCGGCTGCCCCCTCTGCGACGAAGCGCTCGCCCTGTTCGACGGGGTCCCGTTGGAGATCGTCGACATCGACCTCGACCTCGACTTGCTCGCCGAATACGACCACAGGGTTCCGGTGGTCCTCGATGGCGACGGCGTGGTCCTCCTGGAGGGAGTCTTCACCGCCGACCAGGTGAAGCGCCTCCTCGCTGCAACCTAGAGTGCACGACCCGTGGAGCACATAGCCACCACCGCCGTCGTCTCGTTCGCGGTCTTGTTCCCGGTTGTCAACCCGATCGCCAAAGTGCCCCAGTTCATGGGTCTGACCGAGGACATGCGGGCGGACGAACGCCACGGGCAGGCGGCCCGGGCTGCGGGGGCCGCGGCGGCGCTGCTCGTCGTGTACCTGCTCGCCGGGCACTGGGTCCTGACGCTTTTCGGAGTGTCGCTGGCCGCGGTCGAGTTCGTCGGCGGCCTCATCGTGGGTTGGACTGGCTGGGAGATGGCGGTCGCCGACCCGGTGACCGTTATCGCGCACGAACCCGGCGACACCAGCGACGTGTCGTTCTACCCACTGGCCTTCCCGCTGATCGCCGGGCCCGGCTCGCTTGCCATCATGCTGGCCACGAGCAACCGGTTCGACTCGAACCTCGACTTCGGTGGCGCCCTCATCGGAATCGGCGCGGTCTGCCTCGTGACGTTCCTCGCCATGCGGGCCGCCGAGCCGATCAGCGACGCCATCGGCCACAAGGGGATCGAGGTGGTGACCCGGATCATGGGCCTTCTCGTGCTCGCCATCGCCGCCGAGCTGATATTCCACGGCATCGCCGATCACTTCGGTCTCGAGATCATCGACTGACCCGGCCGACGGCGTGACCGGCCCGTCTAGCATCTCGGAGGATGAAGGCCGGCATCCCCAAGGCGACCTTGGCCCGGCTCCCGCTGTACTTGCGGGGCCTCCTCTCCCTTCCCGCCCAGCAGACCACGTGCTCGTCCGACGAACTCGCCGAGATCGTGGGCGTGCAGTCGGCTCAGGTGCGCAAGGACCTTTCGCTCGTCGGGCTTCGTGGGATGCGTGGCGTGGGGTACGACATCGATGGTCTTCGCTCCGAGCTCATGAAGCTGCTCGGCCTCGACCGCGAGTACCGGGTGGCCATCGTCGGGGCCGGCAACCTTGGTCGGGCGCTCGCCAACTTCGAGGGGTTCGGTGAGTGGGGCTTCACCGTGGTTGCGGTGCTCGACAACGACCCGAAGAAGGTGGGCTCGATGGTGGCGGGTGTCGCCGTGGATTGTCTCGAGAAGCTGAACCAGGTCGTCGACGAGAAGGGCGTCTCGATCGGCATCATCGCCACCCCGCCCGGCGCTGCTCAGGAGGTGGCCAACCGGCTGCGGAGCGCCGGGGTGCGATCCATCCTCAACTTCGCTCCCACCGTGCTCAAGGTCGACGGCGTCGAGGTGCGCCGCGTCGACCTTTCATCGGAGCTGCAGATCCTGGCACATCATCTACAACAGTATTGATCCGTTTCTTCTCCCCCGCGCAGCGGGGGAGACGCGGCGGACCCCTTGGGGTCCGTCCGCAGAGGGGGTCGGCCGGCAGCAACCCCCTCCGCTGCGCTCCGGCCTGGCGGCCGGATGCTCGCGCCTCCCCCGACCAGGTCGGGGGAGGCAAGGAGGTGGCTACTCGCTCCGGTCGCGTTCGTACCGGTCCAGGGCGAGCACGAATATCAGGAACAGGATGAACGACCCGGCCGCCATGGCGATGGGCGGCACCCGCATCTGCAATGCGGTCAGCCCTTCGATGTCCTCCGGGCGCACCCCGCGGGGCGCATAGACGATGAACAGGACGCCGCCGATGGTGAGCCACCCGAAGGCGGCGGCCCCGGTGATGAGGAAGGAGAGCCGGGTCCCCAGATTGGTGGCGATGATCAGCCAGATGGCCCCGATGAAGACGATCACGGCGCCGGCGACGATGGTGATCCCTCGCATCATCACGGAGAAGTCGGTGAGCTCCCCCGCCTCGTCGGTTCGGTTGTAGATCTGGCCCACGAGATCCGTCACGAACTCCCGGACGAAGGGGATCATCGCCAGCAGCACCGCGATGATGCCGAGCAGCCCGAGCCATTCCAGGGTGCTCAACCCGCGCTCGTTCTTGATCACGCTGCGCATCACAGGGTCCTCTCGTACATCGCGATGAGCCGGATGTCGGCGTCGCTGAGCGAGGTGCCGAAGCCGGGCATCCGCCCGGTGCCGATTCCGTTCACCCCGTAGGGCGCCGCATTGTCGCTCCCCTCGAGGATGAACTCGACGTGGTCCTCGAACTCGGGGAACTGCACGATGGCCCGACCGTCGTTGATCGCCGGGCCCCACGCCCCCCGGCCCGGACCCACCTCGAAGGTGACGCCGGCGCTGTAGCCGCCGGAGTGGCAACGGGCGCAGTACCCGTTGAACAGGCCGACGGCACGTTCGGCCTCTTCGGCGCTGACGTCCATCGCCGCGGCCACCGCGGCCAGGTCGACCTCCCACAGCATCAGGGCCGCGGCCTCCTCGAGCTTCACCATCCCGGCTTCGAGTGGCCTCAGGAAGTCTTCTTGCTTGGTTGCGGTGATCTCGAGGATGAGCAGGTCACCCTCGAGGGCGGTGAGCATGGCGTCGGTGGTGACGAGATCCTCCACCGGCCTGCCCGCAAGGTCGCTGTTGGAGAAGGCGTTGGCCGGGTCGTAGACCACGTCGTACACGTCCTCCTGCAGCGGATTAGCGGTGCCGTCGGCGTTGAACGACAGCGTGGTCAACTCGTTGTGGGCGACCGCGGCGATGTCGGTGAGCTGCCGCTCCGCCTCGTCGGTGAGCCCGTCCCGGTCGGTATCGAGGCCGGGGTCGTCGCAAGTGGTGAGGGCGAGCTCCGCGGATGCCTGGGTACAGGTGCCGTCACCGCCGAGCAGGTCGAGCACGTCGTCGGCGAGGCCTCCGATCTCTGCAAAGAGTCCGGGTGCGGCCTTGACCTCGTCGATGCGAGCCTGCTGCTGGTTGATTCGCACCTGGGTCTCCGCCGCGCCGTTGTCGATGCGGGCGAGGGTCAGGGGCACGATCCGGTCGGCCTTGGCCACCACGGCGGCCTGTGGGACCTGCTGGGAGGAGATGTAGGCGATCACCTGGTCGATCTCCTGGACGGTCATGGAGCCGCCCCCGGCGAGACCTGCGGGCGGCATCGGGGTGCCCTGGCGCCCGTATTCGATGACGTAGCGGATCTCGCTCTCGTCGTACC
>CAYQZO010000130.1:0-2549 GCA_964421925.1 uncultured Acidimicrobiaceae bacterium | reverse complement strand
TCAGCGACGGCACCGCCCACTGGGTGAGGACCCGGGTGCGAGGCTCGACGAACTCGGCGACGCCCCCTGCCAGGTCGGCGCCGTGGCAGTTGACGCACTCGAAGACCGTGAACCAGTGCAGTCCTTCCTCGAGGTACGCCTCGTCCAGCTCGTCGGTCGCCGAGGCCAAGCGGTCCTGCTCGCCGAAGGCGTACCAGGGAAGGATGATCGCGATCGCCGCCGCCGCGACCACCGCGGCGCGCAGCACTTTCGTGGTGCGCACGTTCTCCAGCTCGTCGTCGGAGACGTAGGGAGCCTGGTTGACCGGGGTGGGCTCGGCTCCTGCCCGGACCGACCTGCGGCTGTTGACGAACAGGTAGCCCATCCACACCAGCAGGGCGACCATGGCGATGATGAGCACGAGCGCCCCGAGGCCGAACCCGCCTCCGGTGGTCGCGACTTCCTCCTGTGCCAGTGGGAGGAGCGCAAGCAGGGGCTCAGACACAGAACGGCCCTTGCGGGTACCTGGCGGTCTTGTGCTTGGAGCGGGGTGTCTCCACGACCGTGCCGGTGAGAATGACCAGATCGCCGGCCTCGTTGACCTCGACGGCAAAGCGGTCGAGGTTGCGCGGCGCCGGGCCGGCCTCGTACTCGCCGTGGATGTTGTACTTGGAGCCGTGGCACGGGCACTCGAAGCCCTGGGAGGGGATGCAGGTGGGAACCCGGCACCCGAGGTGGACGCACTTCTGCCACAGCGCCATCAACCCCACACCGTCGTCTTCGCCACCGGCGACGACGAAGGGCGTGGACTCGAACGACGACCCCTCCAGATCAGCGAGGGGGAACGTCGTGACCCAGGACTGCGCGGAGGGGATGAACAGAGGGACGACGGCGCCGGCGATTGCGATCTCCTCCTTGAGGTCGTTGAGGTTCCCGGCGTTGATCGGAGTGCCGAACCCGCCCTTCAGCTTCGGCCACAGGAAGGCGAGGCTGGTGATGGCGAACTGGAGCAGGAAGAGGCCGAAGACGCTCAACAGCGCCCGATTGAAGAACTGGCGTCGGGTGACCCCGTACTCGGTCTCGGTGACCTGCACCTGCTCGGTCCATGGGTCCGGCGCCGGCTCGGGCGGATACTCGGGTGCTTCCACGATGGTGGCCACCGCGCCCCCATTGTCGCCGCCACCGGCTTCGGCCGCAGCGGCCTCCTCCTCGGCACGCTGTGCCTTGAGCTCGCGTGCCCTGGCGTCGGCCTCGATGGCGCGCTCGTCGAGCTCCTCCGCGGTCAACGACCCGGCGGCCGGGCCCCTGCGCACGGCCACCGCGAAGATGCCGAGGACGGCGAGCACCCCTGCGATCAGGATTCCGGTGATGAAGATGCCGGTTGCGTCCATGGCTCCCTACTCGAGGATGGTCAACAGGTCGTCGAAGAAAATGCCGTCCCGCCACGGGAACACGAAGTTGAACCCCGGCCCGCGGAAGAACGACCCGAACATGGTCAGGATGGCGGCAGCCACCACGAAGAAGGTGAAGATCATGATGGCCAGCTTGCGGTCGGAGGGGCGCACCGAAGCGGTCTTGTCCACGAAGGGGATGAACATCAGCGCCAGCAGACCGAGACCGGGGATGAGGACGCCGGCCATCATCGGATCGAAGTAGGCGAGCATCTCCTGGAGCCCGAGGAAGTACCAGGGCGCCTTGGAGGGGTTGGGTTGCTCGTTGAAGTTGGCGAACTCGAGCAGCGGCGCCTCGATGAAGATCGACATGGCGATGAGCACGAAGGTGATGGCGAGCAGGGCGACGAACTCGATGGCGAGCAGGTGTGGCCAGACGCTCACCTTGTCGGTTGGCTCGCGCTTGACCTGCTGGATGGCGCCCGCCTTGACCACGGTGAGGAGGCGCTGGGTGCGCACCCCCTCGGGTACGGCTGCAGCGGCGGGCGCGGTGGCGGTGGCTGTGGCCGCGGGTGCGGTGGCGACCGCGGCGCCGCCTCCCGAGGCCGGTACCGGTGCGGCCACGGTCGGGTCGGGGAGCCCGTCGGCCTTGGCCCGGGCCCGCGTCGCCCGGAGCAGGATGTGCTCGGGGACCCCGGTCTCCGCCGACAGCGCGGCGATGTCCACCCCACCGTTGCCCGCAGGAGCCGGGGTGGGAGCGGCTTCCTGACCAGGAGAAGCGGCGGCCGCTGCCGGCTCGGCGGGGGCGGGCGCCTCGGCCGGCGGCGGCGCCTCGCCCTTCATCTCGGCGAGGATCTCCTCCACGGGGCGACCCTCGGCCTTGGCTCTCGCCTCGGCCGACCGGCGCAGGATGTGTTCGGGTAACTCCGCCAACGCAGCTCCTTACAGGGGTCCGGACACGCCGCCGTCCTTGCGCACCCGCCAGAAGTGGACGGCCATGAACAGGACGATGATGAACGGAAGGAACAGGACGTGCAGGACGTACCAGCGCAACAGGGTGTCCGCTGAGATCTGGACCCCGCCCTGGAGCACGAAGCTGACCTGATCCCCGAAGACCGGGGTGTAGGTCCCCATGGTCATTCCCACCGTGAAGGCCCACAGCGCCAGCTGGTCCCAGGG
>CAYQZO010000129.1:3847-5935 GCA_964421925.1 uncultured Acidimicrobiaceae bacterium | reverse complement strand
GTCTTCATGGCCGACTTCGAGGACTCCAACTCCCCCACCTGGGCCAACATGGTCGAGGGCCAGATCAACCTGTACGACGCCATCCGGCGCCAGGTCGACTTCGTCGCCCCCACGGGCAAGGAGTACCGCCTCGACCCGGACGTGGCCACGCTCATGGTGCGGCCCCGGGGCTGGCATCTCGAGGAACGCCACGCCACGGTCGACGGAATGCCCGTGGCGGGCAGCCTGTTCGACTTCGGCGTCTTCTTCTTCCACAACGCCGCCGAGCTCATCGACCGCGGCTCGGGCCCCTACTTCTACCTCCCCAAGCTGGAGAGCCACCACGAGGCCCGGCTGTGGAACGACGTGTTCGTGTTCGCCCAGGAGCGGCTCGGCATCCCGGTGGGGACCATCCGGGCAACCGTGCTCATCGAGCACGTCCTTGCCGCCGTCGAGATGGAGGAGATCCTCGACGAGCTGCGCGACCACTCCGCAGGCCTCAACGCCGGGCGCTGGGACTACATCTTCTCCACGATCAAGACCTTCCGGAACCGGGAGGGCTTCGTGCTCCCCGACCGGTCCCAGATCACCATGACGGTGCCCTTCATGCGTTCCTACACGGAGCTCCTGGTCTCTACCTGTCATCGTCGCGGGGCCCACGCCATGGGTGGGATGGCCGCGTTCATTCCGTCCCGCAAGGACCCCGCCATCAACGAGACCGCCTTTGCCAAGGTGCGCGCCGACAAGGAGCGCGAGTCCGCCGACGGGTGCGACGGCACCTGGGTGGCGCATCCCGACCTCGTCCCGCTCGCCACCGAAGTGTTCACCGAGGTGCTCGGCGACCGGCCCAATCAACTCGACCGGCTGCGCGACGACGTCAACGTCGCCGCCAAGGAGCTCATCGACACCGTCGTCGAGGGCGGCACGGTCACCGACGACGGGGTCCGGCTCAACGTCGATGTGGCCATCCGCTACCTGGCCTCCTGGCTGGGCGGAAACGGCGCGGCCGCCATCGACAACCTCATGGAGGACGCCGCCACCGCCGAGATCTCCAGATCCCAGATCTGGCAATGGGTGCACAACGGCGTGTCCACCGCCGAGGGCACGCCGGTCACCGCAGAGCTCGTGCGCTCCATCGCCGCCGGATTCGACGACCGCCACGACCAGGCCCGGCGCCTCTTCGAAGCGGTCGCCCTCGCCGACGAGTTCCCCGAGTTCCTCACCCTGCCCGGCTACGAGATCCTTCTCAAGGAGGAGTCATGACCAGCACCGAGCGACGAGCCCAGGCGATGACCGACGATTGGGAGCACAATCCGAGGTGGAAGGGAGTGCGGCGGGACTACACCGCCGACGACGTGGTGCGCCTGCAGGGCTCCTTCGTCGAGGAGCACACGCTTGCGCACAACGGCGCCAACAGGCTCTGGGAGCTCGTCAACGAGCGCGACTACGTCAACGCCCTCGGCGCCATCTCCGGTGGCCAGGCCGTGCAGATGGTCAAGGCCGGGCTCGAAGCCATCTACCTGTCGGGATGGCAGGTGGCCGGCGACGCCAACCTCGCCGGCGAGGTGTACCCGGACCAGTCGCTCTACCCGGCGAACAGCGCACCCGAGCTGGTGCGCCGCATCAACAACGCGCTGCGCCGTGCCGACCAGATCGACTGGTCGGAGGGCACGGACGCCCGCGACTGGATGGTGCCCATCCTCGCCGATGCCGAATCCGGGTTCGGTGGGGCGCTCAACGTCTTCGAGCTGACCAAGAACTTCATCAAGGCGGGAGCCGCCGGGGTGCACCTGGAGGATCAGCTGTCCTCGGAGAAGAAGTGCGGGCACATGGGGGGCAAGGTGCTCATCCCCACGGGCCAGCACGTCCGTGCCCTGCACGCAGCTCGTCTCGCCGCCGACGTCATGGGGGTGCCCACCCTGATCGTTGCCCGTACCGACTCGCTCGGGGCGAGCCTGCTCACCACCGACGTCGACGAACGGGACCGCCGGTTCCTCACGGGAGAGCGCACCGCCGAGGGGTTCCATGTGGTGCGCAACGGCATGGACGCGGCAGTCAGCCGGGGCCTGGCCTATGCGCATGGCTTCGGCGACCTGCAGCAGCCGGTCG
>CAYQZO010000129.1:0-3837 GCA_964421925.1 uncultured Acidimicrobiaceae bacterium | reverse complement strand
CCTGGCCTATGCGCCCTACGCCGACCTGCTGTGGTGCGAGACCTCGACGCCCGACCTGGACCAGGCAGCCGCATACGCCGAGGCCATCCACGAGGTGTATCCGGACATGATGCTCGCCTACAACTGCTCGCCTTCCTTCAACTGGAAGAAGCACCTGGACGATGCCACCATCGCCAAGTTCCAGAAGGAGCTCGGTGCCATGGGGTACCGGTTCCAGTTCATCACGCTGGCCGGGTTCCATTCCCTCAACGCGTCCATGTTCGACCTGGCTACGAGCTACGCCCGCACCGGGATGTCGGCCTACGTGGATCTGCAAGAGGCCGAGTTCGCCATGGAAGAGGCCGGCTACACCGCGACCCGCCACCAGCGCGAGGTGGGCGCCGGCTACTTCGACCAGGTGGCCCAGGTCATCTCGGCCGGGGCCGCCGCCACTCTGGCGATGGCGGGTTCGACCGAAGCCGAACAGTTTTAGAACAGCTACCAGCTACCAGCTACCAGCCAGCAGCTGAGGTCACAAACACGCCTTGATCGGTGTCTTTAGGGTGAGAGAGGACGAGGGGAAGGCCTCGTGTCACCAAAGCGACACCACCAGATCTCGGATCAGGACCGTGAGCTGGTCACCGAGCTCTACCCCTCACTTCGACGCTTCGCCGCCGTGGTGGGTCCCGCCGAGGTAGAGCCCGACGACCTGGTGCAGGAGGCACTGGTCCGGCTCCTCGAGACGCGGTCCTTGACCGAGCTCGAGACTCCGGCGGCCTATCTGAGGAGGGCGATGTACAACCTGGCGGCCAACCAGCGCCGCACCTTCGCCAGGAGGCGCCGGGCGCTCAGCCGTGTCGGCGCCCAGGGAACGGTCGTGCCCGCCTATCCGTCGGACGTGGCGGATCTGCTTGCGCTCTCCCCAAAGGCGCGGGCCGCCCTCTACCTCACCGAGGTGGAGGGCAGATCGTTCGCTGAGGTGGCCGGTCTACTGGAGTGCTCCGAGGCATCGGCGCGCAAGGCGGCATCTCGCGGCCGGGCGAAGCTTCGAACGATCCTCTCCGAGGAGGAACACGATGCGACGGCTTGACCAGTCACTCACCAGGCTCGCCGAGCGCGGCGAACCGGCGGGAGCCGAGGTGCTCCTCGACCGGATTGCGCACCAGCTCGAGACCGGGTCCGAAGGGGTCGTCGTCGCCCTCGGTGCGAGGAGGACCGACGTGCAGACCGACGAGAGACCAACGACAACCAGAAAACGCGGACCGTGGCTCGCCGCAGCGGCCTTTGCGGTCGTGATCATCGCCGCCGTGGCCATCCTGGTCGTGCAGAGCCGCCCGGAAGAGTCCGTCATCGCCGGGGAGCCGCCGGGGGTGATGGACGAGTTTGTCGCCGCGCTCCACGACAACGACGCAGAAGCCGTGCTCGCCCTGGTCGACGCACCCAACCTCGGCTTCGTGCCGTGGATCGTGGCGCTCGACACCTCGGACACCGAGTTCACTGGCTGCACCAGAGGTCCCTCCGATCTCGTGACGTGCACCGTCACGGCGGGTCCGAACTGGTTCTACAGCCGCATCTCGGACGATCCCATGGTGACCACGTTCTCGGCCACGGTGGGAACCGAGCAACTGAGCGACCCGGAGTGGCCGCCTCCGCCTGCGTTGGCCCCTGCGGAGCGCGCCTTCGAGCAGTGGGTCGAGGAGTACCACCCGGAGCGGTACAACCAGATGTTCTCCTTCATCACGGAGCTCGAACACATCAACTTCAGTGGACCAAGCGGTGCGGCCCGCACCGAGCTCGCCGACGAGTACTTGGCCTACCTGGCCGATCAGGGCTGAGCGCCGGCCTCAGCCAGGAGGCGGTGGTACGAGGTCCTCACGCAGTGATGAACATGGTGAGGACCTCGGCCACCATCGCCGGGTTGTCCACGCCCTCGATCTCGATCGTCACCTCGTTGGTGGCCAGCCAGCGGCCCTCGCCCTTCTCGCGGACGTCGGTGAGCTTGGTGCGACCCCGGACGCGGCTGTTCACCTTCACCGGCTCGATGAACCGCACCCGGTTGACGCCGTAGTTGAACATCATCACGGTGCCTTCCGGCATCACCATGGACTCGCCGGCGAGCGCCGATACCAGTGACATGGTGAGGAACCCGTGAGCCACCGTCGAGCCGAGCGGCGTCTTCGCCGCCGCCTCGGGGTCGGTGTGGATGAACTGGTCGTCGAGGGTGACCTCAGCGAAAGCATCGATGCGGTCCTGATCGATCAGCAGCCAGTCGGAGACCCCGGTCTCCTCGTCGACGTGGTCGCTGAGCTCTGCGGCGGGAACGGTGATCATGCCTGCAAGGGTAGATTCGCCCGATGGAACTCGCCGACCGCGTGGCAGTAGTGACCGGTGCGGGCTCCGGCATCGGAGCCGCCCTGGCCCGGCGCTTCGCCGAGGAGGGTGCCCGCGGGGTCGTCGTCGCCGACCTCGACGAGGAAGCTGCTCGCGCCGTCGCCGCCGACATCGATGGGATCGCCGTGCAAGCCGATGTCGCCACCGAGTCGGACAACGTCGCCATGATCGAAGCCGCCGAGAAGGCCTTCGGCCCGGTCGACCTGCTCGCCCTCAACGCCGGCGTTGCCACCGGGGGCAGCGTGGATACACCAGACGAGGACTGGGAGCGGGCCTGGGCGGTCAACGTGATGTCCCACGTCTACGGAGTGCGGGCGGTGCTCCCCTCCATGCTGGAACGCGGCGGAGGCCACCTGCTGCACACCGCGAGCGCCGCCGGGCCGCTCACCAACCTGGGTGCGGCTCCCTATTCGGTCACCAAGCACGCCGTCGTCGCCCTCGCCGAGTGGCTCGCCATCACCTACGGCGACGCCGGGCTCCGGGTGTCGTGCCTGGCGCCCCAGTTCGTGACCACGCCCATGCTCGACGAGCTGACCGGAATCTCCGACGGGTTCCACGAGTTTGCCGTCAGCACGTCGATCACCACCGACGAGGTGGCCGATGCGGTGATCGAGGGTCTGCGGGAAGAGCGATTCCTCATCCTCCCCCACCCCGAGGTCGCCGACTACTTCCGCAACAAGGCGAACGACTACGAGCGGTGGCTCGGCGGGATGCGGAAGCTGCAGCGTCAGCTCAACGCCGGGATGATCTCCTCGCCGTAGGCGCGCAGCGTCTCGTCCATGTCGTCGTGCATCAGGTAGATGCCGAGGTGGTCGGCGCCGACGTCCTTGAGCTCGGCCAGCTTCGCGATGTGCGCCTCCGCGGGCCCGAGCACACAGAACCGGTCGATGATGTCGTCGGTCACGAAGTCGACCGACTCGCTCTCGGCGCGGCCATGGTGGTCGTACCCACCATGCCCCCGAACCAGCGAAGCTGGTCGCGCTGGTGGGCGAGATCGTCGCCGACGTAGGCCGGCGCCACCACCGCGATGGTGATGTCATCCGGGTCACGGCCCGCCGCGGCGGCTGCGTCGCGCACCGTGCTCATCATCCACTCCAGGATCTTGGGGTCGGCGAGTTGGAGGACGAAGCCGTCGGCGTGCTCGCCGGCCGTCGCCAACGCCTTCGGGCCGTAGCCGGCCACCCACATGGGCAGGTCCCAGCCCTCCTCGATCCAGGGGATCCTCAGCTGCCGGCCGTTGTACTCGACGGTCTCGCCGGCTACGAGGCCTTTGATCACCTTCATGGACTCCACCATGGTGTCCAGCGTGCGGGGCGAGCGCCCGATGTAGCGCAGCGCCGAGTCGCCCCGCCCCATCCCGCAGATCGTGCGTGGCCCGTACATGTCGTTGAGGGTGGCGAACAGCGACGCCAGCACCGTCCAGTCCCGGGTCCCGGGGTTCGTCACCATCGGGCCCACGACGATCTC
>CAYQZO010000128.1:0-5944 GCA_964421925.1 uncultured Acidimicrobiaceae bacterium | reverse complement strand
GATGGCGTCGATCTTGCGGATCTCCTCGTCCCCCATTCGCATGATGGCGCCCTTGCCGAACTGGCGCTCGATCTGGGACATCGCCATCTCCAGGTTCTTGTCCCGGTCGCTGTGTTCCTCGGCCACGGTGGTCTCCTTCATCGGTTACCCGGAACGTACCGGGTGCCTGTGACAGATTCGCTCGGTGAATGACATCGATGTTATTCGCCGCGTCCCCGGTACGATAGGCGAACATCTGTTCGATGTCGAGGAATGAGTCGCGAGCCCCGAGTCAGAACTCCAGGTATGCCTCGACCTCTCCCCCGTGCACCCTCCCGGTGTCGACGAAGCCGAGCGCCTTGTAGAACCCCTCCGGGCTCCCCGGCCCCGGCACGTAGGACAGGTAGAGCCCGTCGGCGCCGGGGCGCCCCTTGACGTAATCGATGATCAGATCCATTCCCTGCTTGCCGAAGCCGAGCCCCTGATAGCGCTGATCGACCATGTAGCGCCACAGGTAGTACCGGGGCTTCTCGTCGTCGTCGGAGAGGAGCACGTACCCGACCGGCTCGTCATCGGCGTAGATCGCTCTGGTCCACGCCTTGGTGGCGACCGCGTACTCGGCGAGAGACACCCCGTTGGGAGCGACCAACCCGCGCTGGTGGGGAGCGACCTCCAGCTTCACGACAGCACGCACGTTCTCCCGGTCGATCTCGCGAAGGGTCACCGTGGCATCCGGGCCTACCGGCAGCGATGCAGGGTCTCCGATCGCCTTGTGGAAACGCGCCACCGGGCGCCGCTCGGTGAACCCGGTGGCGGCATGAACGCGGCGCGACACCTCGTTGTCGGCGTGGGCGTCCGAAGCGAACTCAGAAGCGCCACGCCGCCGCGCCCACTCCTCGCAGGCTTCCAAGAGGGCGCGGCCGACCCCGCGGCTTCGATGCTCCTCCTCCACCCACCACCCCTCCAGATAGCCGGCCGGCGACGTCGTGCAACCGGGCGCCCGCTCGTGCATCGACACCTCGGCGAACCCGATGAGGGAGCCATCATCGCGAGCGACGAACACGCCCGTCTTGCCCTCATCCCAGCGTCCGATCTCGACGGCCAGCTCCTCGCGGCTGTAGTACGGCCACAGCTGTTCGCGCATGTCGAGCCAGCCCTCGACGTCCTCATCCTGCAGCGGGGCGATCTCCATCGAGCCGAGGCTACAGCTCGACCTCCTCGACGATCTCGTAGCGGGCGGGGCCGCCTCCGAGCAGGCTCCGGTACAGCGTGATGCGATCGACCGTCTGGGTGCGGGCGATGGTCCCGGCGCCCTCCACGACCGGCGTCACATCCTGCCAGGGTCGGATCCGGGCAAGGGTGAGGTGGGCGTGGAAGGGTCGATCCTCCGCGTCGAGGCCGGCGGCCTGCGCTGCCTCCTCGCACGCCGCGGCAAGGGTGGCGAGCTCGTCGCTGCCCTGGTCAACCCCGAGCCACAGCACCGTCGCCCGCCCGGGGCGAGGGAACGCCCCGAGATCGGCGAAGCTGATCCGAAACGGCGCCGGCAACTCCGTCTGGTCGAGCTCGGCGAGGATCCGGTCCCGTGCGACTTCGTCGGTGGCCCCGAGGAAGCGGAGCGTGATGTGCCAGTTCTCCGGCGGCACCGGCTTGCCCGGGAGTGGCCGGATCTCCTCCAGGCCGGCGTCGAGGCCGCGTCGGACCTCCTCGTCGAGCGCAACCGCCAGGAAGAGGCGCTCGGTCACGTGGTCAGAGCGAGGCGGAGCCAGTGCAGGGCCGCCGTGGACGCATACACCCGCACCCGCTCCCGGTCTCCGGGCAGATGCCAGGTCCGGGCCCTGGTCGCGTCCGGCGTGGTCACCGCGATCACCATCGTCCCCGGCGGCTCTTCCAGGGAATCGGGTCCCGCCGAGCCGGTGACGGCCACCGCAACGTCGACGCCGAGGAGCGAACAGGCCCCTTCGGCCATTGCCGCAGCCACCGGCTCGCTGACCACGCCGTGTTCGGCGATCAGGCGGGGGTCGACGCCGAGCAGCTCCTCCTTTAACTGGTTGGTGTATGTGACGACCGATCCGTTGTAGACCTTGCTCGAGCCGGGCACGGACGTGATCCGGGACGCCACCAGCCCGCCGGTGGCGGACTCGGCCGTGCCAAGCGTCCACCCCCGCTCGCCGAGGAGTCGCAGCACCACTACCTCGATGGTGTCATCGTCGGCTCCGAACACCCGGTTGCCGAGGCGCCTCCGCACCTCGGCCTCCACCGGCTCGATGAGCGTGGCCGCTTCCTCATCCGACGCCGCCTTGGCGCTGATTCGGATCTTGATCTCACCGCCGGAGGCGAGGAACGCGATGGTCGGGTTGACCGACTCGTCGTAGAGGTCGGCGAGTTTCTCGGCGATCGCCGACTCCGAGTCTCCCCAGGTGCGGATCAGTCGGCTCTTCACGACCCCGTCACCGGAGAGCGCGGGAAAGACGTCGTGTTCCAGCATCCACCGCATTTCTGCGGGCACGCCGGGAACGGCAAAGACCTCAGCGCCGTCGATCGTCATCCGGATTCCGGGTGCGGTCCCCTTGGGGTTGGGGATGAAGCAGGCTCCCTCCGGGCGCTCGGCCTGCTGCAGATTGGAGTCGGGCATCTCCCGGTTGAGCTGTCGGAACCGCTCTCTGAGCACCTCTTCCTGGTCGGGGTCGCGGACGAGCGGCTGCCCGCTCGCTGCCGCCAGCGCGCTCCTGGTGAGGTCGTCCTGGGTGGGCCCGAGCCCTCCGGTGATGATCACCGCGTCGGCGCGCCCGCACGCTTCGACGACCGCCGCGGTCACCCGGTCGACGTTGTCTCCCACCACGGTCTGGCGGTAGTGGTCGAGCCCGGCCTCGGCGAGCCGCTCCCCGATCTCGGCTGCATTGGAGTTGACGATCTGGCCGAGGAGCAGCTCGGTGCCGACGGCGATCACCTCGACGATCACGTCAGCACCGTCGCGGTGAGGTCCGTCCCGTAGCCGCCGGTCACCTCCACCGTGTGCCACTCACCCGGCTTTCCGTGATCGACGAGGATGACCCCGTCGATCTCGGGTGCCTCCCGGTACGAGCGCCCCACCGGCTGGCCGTCCTCGACTTGATCGACGAGCACCTGGAGGCGCCGCCCGACCTGGGACAGCGCCTTTGTGGTGGTGATGTCGTCCTGGATCGCCTGCAGATACCGGGTCCGCTCCGCCTTTTCCACCTCGGACACCTGGTGATCCATCGTTGCCGCCGGCGTTCCTTCTTCGGGCGAGTACGGGAAGAACCCGGCCCAGTCCAGCTCGGCATCGGCGAGGAAGGCGGCCAGGTCTTCGACGTCGTCGTCGGTCTCGCCGGGGAAGCCGACGATGAAGCTGGAGCGGAGCGCCGCCTGCGGCTCGACGCTGCGGATGGCGTCGATCAGGTCGCGGTGCGTGTCTCCCGAGCCGGACCGCTTCATGGCCCGCAGCAGCGACGGCGCGCTGTGCTGCAGCGACAGGTCGAAGTAGGAGGCGACGCTGTCGTTGCCGGCGATCTCCTCGATGAGCGCGGGCCGGATCTCCTTGGGATACAGATAGAAGAGGCGGACGCGCCGCACCCCGTCGACCGCCGCCACCGAACGGACGAGGGTCACGATCTCACCATCGGCGGTGTCCCGGCCATAGGCGGCGAGGTCCTGAGCGACGAGCCCGATCTCGCTCACTCCGTGACCCGCCAAGTGGCCGGCCTCATCGATCACGCTCCCCGGCGTCCGGGACCGCTGCTTGCCCCGGAACTGGGGGATGGCGCAGAAGGTGCACAGCTTGTCGCAGCCCTCGGCGACCTTGACGTACGCCCACGGCGTGGTCGGCGTCGGGCGCCGGGTCTCGTAGAGGATGTCCATGTGGGAGCGGCGCGCCGGCCCAATCGTGATCGGGGTCCAGTTGCGCAGCTCGTCCAACCGATCGACCAGCTCCGGATAGCGGTCGAGCCCGATGACGGCGTCGGCCTCGGGGAGCGCCTCGGCCAGCTCGGTCTCGTAGCGCTGCGCCATGCAGCCGACTACGACCAGGCTGGCATCCCCGCGCCGCTGCCCGTCGAGTTCGAGGATGGTGTCGATGGACTCGCGCCGGGCGGCCTCGATGAAGGCGCAAGTGTTGACCATCACCACATCGGCGGCGTCCGGTGCACTCGCCGCGGCATAGCCGGCGCCGGCGAGCATCCCGCGGATCTTCTCCGAGTCGACCTCGTTCTTGGCGCAGCCGAGGGTGGTCAGCCAGACGGTTGGTGCGGTCACGGGCGACCAGCGTAGGGGGCGCTCAGCCCTCTTCGATGCCGTCGATCATGTCGCGGAGCGCGCCGAGATGCTCGAGGGCCACCAGGTCTCGTGGGCGCCCGGCGGCTCGCTTCATCCGGATGAGATCCTCGATGTCTGCCACCAGGACTTCGTATCCGCCCAGGTCATAGGCGATCGCCGCCGCCCGCAGGTCGTCGTATCCCTGTGTCCCCGCGGGCACACCGAGGATGTCGAGGGCCCCGAGCCTGGTGGTGAAGGTGAATGAATCACCGTTGGCGAGTGTCTGTGCGTCGAGCAGGAACGGCACGTCCTCATCCACGCCGCGAAGCTCGGCGTCGAGGTCCGTCAGCGCTGCGGCCAACCGCTCCAGGTTCTCGGGCGATCGCTGGTAACAGATGTCGACGTCCCACGTGATGAGCGCCGAGCCAAGGAGGCTCCCGGCGAACCCGCCCACCAAGACGAAGTCGACGTCGAAATTGCGCAGCGTGCGCAACGTCCGTAACGGGTCGAGTGTGCCGGTCATGGCGACACGCCGGCAGCAGCGCGTAGCTCGTTGACGGCCTCGGCGGCGCGAACGGCGAAACGTCCTCGTTCCACGGGATCGGCTCCCAGCAACGGGTCGATCAATGTGCGATCGACGCCGACGCCGATGCGGGGCGCTAGTTCAAGGGCGAAACCGCACGCGTTGAGCAGCCGGTCCAGGGTGTCGAAACGCGGAATCGACGCGCCGGACTCGATCCGGGCCACGACCGATTGGGGCACGCCGGCCTTCTCGCCGAGTTCGGCCTGGGTGACGCCGGCGCGGAGCCGCGCGTAGCGGAGATAGCGACCGGGGCGGCCTCGCTGCAAGGTGTCCATGGCGATATCTTACTCGCTATTCTTGACAAACTCAAGAGCATCTTCGCTATAGATACCGGTAGTGGCCCCGGAAGTAGAGCAGCGGGTCCTCGAGCGCCCCCACCTCGAGCTGATCGATGTCGGCCGAGATCAATAGCGAGTACCCGTAGGGCTCGGAGGTGGCTCCGCTGCAGAAGGCGCGATTGGCCACCTCGGCGAGCACCGGTCCCCACGGCCCGTCGTCGGCGGGGACGGTGGCGAACAGCCCGCCGGGGCTCGGTCGCTGCTCCGCAAAGATCTCCGAGGTCGGGCGGTGCTTGGTCTCGAGAATGTGGACGACGAAGCGCCCGGTGCGGTCGATGACGTCGACCAGATCGGCGGTGGGTGCGGCCAGGAAGTGGATCTTGCCCGGGTCGCCTTCGGAGACCACGATCGACGACACCGTCATCCCGGCGCGGCCTTCCCCGTCGCCGGCGGTGACCACCGTGACCGGTGCCGCCAGGCGGCCCCGGAACCGGCGCACCGGGTCTCGTTCCTCCTCGGGCGGGGCGAACGGGTCGACGTCCTCGTGGATCTCGCCGGTCACGGTGCGTCCGGGATGTCGATCCCGCGATCGGTCAGGATGCCCTTGATACGACCGATCCGCGCCTTGACGTCGGGCAGGCCCCCGGCGGCGTCGATCTGGGCGTTGAGCTGCACAGCTCCCCAGGCCTCGGCACCGGGTCCGGCTGCGCTTCCTCCGGACTGCATGACCAGGTCGATCCGCCGCCCCACCAGCTCGTCACGACGGGCCCGGAGTGCTGCGAGCTCGTCGAGCAGCTCGTCGGTCGGCCGCCTGGCGTCGAAGTCGACCCGGAAC
>CAYQZO010000127.1:4158-5986 GCA_964421925.1 uncultured Acidimicrobiaceae bacterium | reverse complement strand
TTCGTCCTCTTTCGCCTCTTCAGGAGTCTCGTCGCTGGCGTCCTCGACCGCCTCTTCGACGGCATCCTCGATGGCGTCGATGACCTCTTCCACCTTGTCCTCGACCGCCGCTTCGGCCGCTTCGGCAGCCTCGTCAGCGCCACTCGGGACCGGCGACTCGGGACTGGCGACTTCCTTCTCCGGCCACTCCTTGGTGGTGTGCTCCCCGACCGTATGGATCTCACCCCGGTCCACCCGGAATTGCGCCCAGGCGCCCGAGATCTCGAGCAGCTTCTGCGCCCGCTCGGTGGGTTGGGCTCCCTGGTGCAGCCAGTGCAGCGCCCGCTCGTTGTCGATCTCGATCAGCGACGGGTCCTCGCGGGCGTCGTACCGGCCGATCTGCTCGATGTACTTGCCGTCGCGGGGCTTGCGCGAGTCCATCACCACCACCCGGTACGAGGGCTGTTTCTTCTTCCCCGTCCGGGTCAGGCGAATCTTCACCGCCATTGCTACCTCTTCTTGTCGCTGCGCACCCCCGGCAGGTTGAGCCCGGGTATGGGGCTCTTCCCTCCGGCGACCGCCTTCATCATCTTCTGTGTCTCGGAGAACTGTTTGAGCAAGATGTTGACATCCTGCGGACGCGTACCCGAGCCCGACGCGATCCGGCGCTTGCGGCTCCCGTTGATGACTTTCGGGTTCCGCCGCTCTTCTGGCGTCATCGACCGGATGATCGCCTCCACACGTGCGAGGTGACGGTCGTCGATCTGCACGTCGCGGAGCGCTGATCCGGCGCCGGGGAGCATACCAACCAACTGCTGCAACGGCCCCATCTGCTTCAGCTGCTGGAACTGGTCGAGGAAGTCCTCCAGGTTGAACGAGGCGTCGCGCATCTTGGCCGCGGCGGCGGCCGCCTGCTCCTCGTCGTAGACCGCCTCGGCCTTCTCGATGAGGGTGAGCACGTCACCCATGCCCAGAATCCGGTCGGCCATCCGATCGGGGTGGAAGGCGTCGAGGTCGTCGATGCCTTCGCCGACACCGACGAACTTGATCGGCTGACCGGTGACCTCGCGTACCGAGATGGCCGCTCCGCCCCTGGCATCGCCGTCCAGCTTGGTGAGGATGAGCCCGGTGAGATCGGTGTAGTCGAGGAAGCCGGTGGCGACATTGACCGCCTCCTGGCCGGTCATGGCATCGAGCACGAGCAGGACCTCGTCGGGGTCGGAGGCCTTGCGCACGGCGGCGAGCTCCTTCATGAGGTCATCGTCGATCTGGAGCCGTCCCGCGGTGTCGACGATCACGACGTTGCGGGAGTCCGCCTTGGCCGCCTTGAGGGCGCCCTTGACCAGCTTGGGCGCCTTCGCCCCCCGGTCGGTGTACACGGGGACGTCGATGCGCCTGCCCAGCGTCTCCAGCTGGTCGATGGCGGCGGGACGCTGCAGGTCGGCGGCGACGAGCATGGGGCGTCTCCCCTTGCCCTTGAGGTGGTTGGCCAGCTTGGCCGCGGTGGTGGTCTTTCCCGATCCCTGCAGCCCGGCGATCAGGACGACCAGCGGAGGCGCGGCGGGCCGGGCGAGCGGAGCCTCTTCTCCGAGCGTGACGATCAGCTCCTCGTTGACGATCTTGATCATTTGCTGGGCCGGGGTCAGGCTCTTGGTGACCTCGGCGCCGATCGACCGATCTCTGACCCGGGCCAACAGCGACTTGACCACGGCAACGTTGACGTCGGCCTCGAGAAGGGCGAGGCGAACCTCACGCAGCGCATCGTCGACATCGGACTCGGCGAGCCGGCCCTTGCCCCGCAGGCGCGCAAAGGTGTCGTTGAGGCGTGCGGACAGGGTTTCGAACATGG
>CAYQZO010000127.1:0-4058 GCA_964421925.1 uncultured Acidimicrobiaceae bacterium | reverse complement strand
GCTCCCGATCGACCTGGCGGATGGCCAGGTCGGCGACGAGCACGGTGCACGTGAGCAGCGCCACCGGTGCCAGGTTGAGGGCGACCCCGAAGGCGTCCAGCTGGAACAGCATCAGGAACGGGGAGGCGACGGTAGTCCACAGCAGCACCACGCCGATCCAGGACAGTGCGGTTCGCTGGTCGGGCAGCCGCTGCCACAGCAGCACCGCCGGGATGAACAACAGCGTCCAGTCGTGGACCACCAGGTGGGCGGTGCCGAGGAGACCGACCACCACCGCCCCCGAGAAGGCCAACGGGAGATCGTCGCCCACGCGACGCACGAACCACACCAGCGCCACACCGGCAGCGACGGTGAGCACCAGCGAGAACCAGGTGATCCACGCCGGGTTGGCTGCTACCCCATCCCACTCGATCACGTTCCACATGGCGAACTCGTAGTACGGAGAGTCGCCGAAGGCGTACAGCTCTGGAAGCTTGCCCGCGGCTTCGAAGAAGTTCACCCAGGCGGTCGGGTGGAGGATGAGCGATACCGCGATGAGCGCGCCGCCGCTGGCGAAGCCACCGACGATGGCGGGACGCATCTGCCGCCACCGGCTCAGCCACCAGAACACGAATCCGATGAGCAGCTGAGGTTTGAACACGACGAAGCCAAGGGTGGCGCCCGCCACCCGCAGCCGGCCGCTGCGCATCGCGGCGTAGCCGAGCGCCATCAGCATGAACACCACCAGCGAGGTCTGCCCCAGCCGGACGGCGAAGAACACCGGCACGGTCAGCAGGGCAGCGCCGGTGGCGCCAAGCCAGTCGACCCCGAGGGCGCGGAAGCCGATCGCCATGGCAGCGATTGACAAGACGGCCCAGACCAGCCAGGCCGGGATCACGTCGAGCGGGACGAAAGGAAGGAAGAACCATGCGGTGAACGGCGGGTTGACGAAGGGCGGGCCGGTGAGGTCGCTCACCCAGGGCTGTCGGTACATGAGGTCGGCCGCACCGTCGCTCATGAGCGTGGCCGCAGAGTGGAAGGCGTTGAAGTCCCATCCCGCCGGGGTACCGGTCTGGTCCACCCAGTCGGGGGGCAGCGACAGCAGCCACAGGACCCACAAGAACGCCCAGATGACCAGGGCGGTGATCGCGGCGATCAGCGGTCCGCGATATCTCACGGAAGCCGCCCCATCACCAGCAGCCGGCCCGGGCCGATCAGGGTCGGATCGCCGACGATGACGAACCCGTGGTCCAGGAAGCGCTGCGTCTCCTCGTCCCCGGCAGCGAGGAGAACGAACCGATCCACACCCGAGCCTTCGGCGAACCGATCGATGTACTCGGCGGCGTCGGGTTCGTACATGAGGAAGTAGCGGACGTCGCCGACCGACGCGAAGGCCATCCTGCCGATGTTGGTGAAGGAGGAGAACACCACCGGACCTCCCCCGTCGCCGGCCGGGCCGACGGCCTCGGCGGCGGCGACGACGGTCGCCACCGCGCCCTCGGTCGCCCGGTGGCGGTCGGCGATGAGCCGTATCGAGGTGACGCTCACCGCGGCGGCGCCGATGACGAGGGCGGCGATCACCACGGTCCCGGTCCGCCGGTCGATCCGGTCGAGCGCCGTCGCGATCGCGGCCACCGCGACCGGGAGCGCCGCCGGCAGGGCGAGGAATAGGTAGCGGCCGCCCCACTGCACACCACCGCCCCCGTAGTCCTGGGTGAGGAGGACCGCCACGGTGTAGACGGCGGCGACGGCGAGCAGGAACGGAACGTGCGGGATCGTCCATACGTCGCGCCGGATGGCGGCGAGACCGCCGACGAGGAGGGGGAAGGCGAGCACGATCCCGTAGATGTGGGTGGGCCCCGTGACCAGCACGGCGAGTGCGCCCGCTCCGACGAGGCCGGCATGGAGGAAATGCCGGCTCGACGCGTCCGGCTCGAGGCGCAGCCAGCCGATGAGCAGCACCGTCGCCGCGGCGAGCGCGAAGACGGCCACCGCCGCCACCGCGTCGTCGGTGGACACCCTGGCGAGCACGGAGGCACCGGCACTCACCACGCGCTCGATGAAGCTCGGTGCGGTCTCGTCGATCGGGTTAGAAACGGCACCCGCGACCGACTGCTCCAGCATGAGATTGGCTGCGAACCCGGCGCCGGCCGCGGCCACCGTGCCCACGGCGAGCACGACCCGCCCCCAGCGCACCGGGCGCAGCGAAACCAGGGCGACCCCGATCCCGAGCGCCACGCCGAACAGCAGTGCTTCGTTACGGAACTGGGGTCCGAGAGCGACGGCGGCGAGCAACGCGAGTGCCCACCAGGAACGCCCATCGAACACCGCGATCGCCGCGGCCACGGCGACGGCGGCGAGGGCGACCCCGATGGTGTGCGAAGTCACCGTGTAGGAGTAGATGAGCAACGGGCTCGCCACCCCGAGGGCCCACAGGGTCCACCGCCCGGTCCCCGCCCGCCGATCCTCTGCGATCCACCCAACCGTCCAGGCGGCCGCCACCGTGGCGAGGATGGAGAGGAGGATCGGACCGAGCGATCCGAAGATCAGGGTGGCGCCGGCGAGCAGCCAGGAGGCTGCGACGTGCTTGGCGAACGGCGTGTACTGGTCGCCGTCGATGGTGGCGGCCTCGATGGGGACGGTGCGCTCCTCGGGGTCGAGCTCGAAGAAGGGGCGGGGCAGCGACCACGGTTCGCCGTCGGCGAGGAGCTCGGCCTGCAAGCGCATGCCTCCCTCGTCGGCGAGCCACACCGGCCCGGTCTCGGTGAAGGGGAGGATGACGAGCAGCACGAGGAGCAAGGCGGCGGCATGGGCCCACAGCGGCGCAGCCCACAGCGCTGCCACCGGCCCGCGCCGGGTTTCTGCGGGCTCGGTGGGGGAAGCGTCGACCTCGGTGGGCATCACGGCGAGGCTACCGGTGGGTGGTCAAAGACCATGGGTACCTGCGAGACTCGGGGATATGAACCTCACTGTTATCGACCACCCCCTCACCCGCCATTACCTGACGATTCTGCGCGACGAGAACACCGGGCCCGAGGCGTTCCGCACTGCGGCGAAGAGCCTCACCTACACCCTCGTCCTCGAGGCCACCAAGCGCCTCCCCCTCGAGGAGGTCAAGGTCACCACCCCGATGGAGCCGACTACCGGGCACCAGGTGTCCAACGTCGTCGCCATCGCCGTGCTCCGCGCCGGGCTCGGCATGCTGGATGCGGTCCTCGACATGATCCCGGACTGCAAGGTCGGGTTCGCCGGGGTGCAGCGGGACGAGGAGACGGCGACGCCCATCGAGTACTACGCCAACCTGCCCGATCTCTCCGACGCGTCGGTGTTGATCCTGGAGCCGATGCTGGCCACCGGCGGGTCGCTCTCCTGGGCGGTGGACAAGGCGAAGGAGCACGGGGCTCGCGACATTCAGGCGCTGTGCGTGGTCACCGCACCCCAGGGGGTGGCGAGGATGTACGACGACCACCCCGACGTGCACGTCATCGCCGCCACCCACGACCGCGACCTCAACGACCGCGCCTACATTCTCCCGGGTCTCGGCGACATGGGTGACCGCCTGTTCGGGACGACGTGAGCAAACCGCCGACGGAGGACTTCACGGAAGCTGTGATCGAAGTGCTGGACCGACTCGAGCCGGGAGACGTGATCTCGTATGGAGAGGTCGCCGAGGAAGCCGGGTTCCCGGGTGCGGCGCGGGCGGTGGGCAACCTGCTCGCCACCACCCCCGGGCTGCCCTGGTGGCGGGTCGTCACCACCTCCGGCCGCCTGGTGCCGGGAAGTGAGCGACGCCAGGCCCAGCTGCTGCGCGGTGAAGGCGTCGTGGTGCGCCGCGGCCGCGTTCACCGAAAGGCGGTCTCATGACGTACTACGTGCCCGACCTGATCGGCACCAAGCGGGACGGATACCCGCTGAGCGCCGACCAGCTGCGCTGGATGGTGGACGCGTACACCGCCAGGAACGTGACCGACTACCAGATGTCGGCCTTCCTCATGGCCGTGCTTTTCGAGGGGATGAACGAGTCCGAGCTGGCGTCGTGGACGTCGGCGATGCTCAACTCGGGCCAGGTGCTCGACCTC
>CAYQZO010000126.1:1170-6000 GCA_964421925.1 uncultured Acidimicrobiaceae bacterium | reverse complement strand
CCCCGTGGTAGAGCTCGGTGGGCTCGGGCAAACCGCGGAGCTGGTGTGTGCCCAGGCTGTGGAACTCGACGCCGTGTTCGGCGAGCTCGGCGGCCTCCAGCGTCGATCCGGTGACGAGGATCTGGCCGCCGTGGGCGGCGGCGCACAACCGGGAAGCCTCGTGGACCGGGAGCCCCACGTAGCCGGAACGGGTCATGGTGATGTCGCCGGTATGGATCCCCACGCGAACCTTGACCTCGCCGTCCTCCGGCCACGGGTGGGTGGACAAGGCCGCCTGGAAGGCGACCGCGGCGTCGATCGCGGGGAGCACCTTTTCGAAGACGGCGAAGTACTCGTCGGCGCGCATCTCCACTTCCCGTCCACCGGACGCGGTGACCGCGCTGGCGATGTGGCGCTGTGCGTCGTGGAGGACCGGCGGGTAGCCCTCCCCGAGGCGCTCCACCAGCCCGGTGGATCCTTCGATGTCGGTGAAGAGCAGGGTGACGGTGCCCGACGGCAGGTCGCCCTGGTCGCCCGAACGCTTCCGCGCCGACTCGAGCTGGCCGGTGATGAAGCCCACGGGAACGATCCCGTACCGCTTTGCGGCGTTGAGCAGCTTGGTCCTGGCCTGCTCCAGGGCCTCGTTGTTCTCGAACGCCACCTGGTCGAAGCGAGAAAGCGCGTTGCGTACGTGGGACTCGTCGTTGATGGGCAGGCGTCGTTTGCCCTTCGAGTCGATGTAGGCGAAGGCGTTGTCGGGCAGCTGCGCCCGTTGCTTGGCGGTGAGCTTGGCCATGGGTGGATTGTATTGGAGCGCGCCCTGGTCTCCCCCGCGGAGCGGGGGAGACCAGGACAGCAGGCCCGGCGCAGAGGGGGCATTCGGCCGGGACCCCCTCCGCTCGGCGGCTTCGCCGCCTCGCGCCTCCCCCACCACGTGGGGGAGGCCAAGGATTGGCTACTCCTGGCACCCCGGGCACCAGAACGTGCTGCGGTTGCGGATCACGTCGCGACGGATGGGGTGGCCGCACCGGGGGCATGGCTCGTCCTCCCGGCCGTAGGCGGCGAGATCCGTCATGTACTCGCCGGAACGGCCGTCGGGGAGGAGGAACGCCTGGTCGGCGAGGGTCGTGCCGCCCGCTGCGATCCCGGCCGCGAGGACGTCGTGCACCGCGGACATGAGCGCCTCGAGCTCGGCATCGGTGAGCGAGCCACCCGGCCGGTGCGGATCGATCCGGGCCGCATGCAATGCCTCATCGGCGTAGATGTTCCCGACGCCGGCCACGATGCCCTGGTCGACCAGGAGCGCCTTGATCGGTGCCGTCCTGCCCTGCAGCCGCTCCCGCAGCTCGTCGAGCCCGGGCGGGCGGGTCCACGCATCGGGACCGTGGCGCGCCGACGGGTCGTCATCGAGCTCACCCGGGGTCGAGACCACCGTGTAGCCGAACGTGCGCGGGTCGGTGAAGCGGATCTCGGAGCCGTCGTCGAGGACGACGCGCACGTGGGTGTGGGGCGGTGCATCGGTGCCGGCATCGGCGACGCTGATCCGCCCCGACATCCCGAGGTGGATGAGCCACACCAGGTCGCCGTCGAGGAGCAACATCAGCCGCTTCCCGTGGCGCCCGGTGTCGAGGATGCGCCGCCCGGTGAGCCTGGTGGCGAAGTCACTCGGTCGTTCCTGGCGCCGGAGCATCCGCTCCGGTCTTTCCACCACAACCGAGTCGATGGTGCGGCCGACGACGAGCGGGTGGATCAGGCGGCGAGTGGTCTCCACCTCGGGGAGTTCGGGCATGGAGCCGCGCTCACACCCAGCCGGTCAGCGAGAGGAGGTGGCCGTCCGGGTCACGGAAATGGGCGGCGTGCAGGGCCTTTCCGTCTTGTTCCATCACCGGTCGGGGCTCGATCTCGAAGGGAACTCCCCGATCCGACATTGCCCGGTAGCTGGCATCGACGTCCTCGACCTCGAGCACCACCTCGGTCGCCGTTTCATCGATGGGCTCGTCCGGGTTGGCGTTGAGGGCGATGTTGATCGGCCCGCCATCGAAGAATGCGAACGCGGGCGACTCGGACAGGAGCTCGAGACCGACGCGGTGGCGGTAGAACTCCACGGAGGCGGGCAGGTCGCGGACCCGGAGGATGATGTGAGCGACCTTCATGCGGACAACGGTAGCCGCCCCGCGAGGAGGCGTCCTCAGTACAGGAACATCGGCTTGTCGAGCACGTGGCGCACCTTGGGCAGGTAGGCGTCGACATCGTAGAGCTCGTCGACGTCGACGCGCTTCTCGGCTTCACCCGTGATCTCGAGCGGGACGTGGGTGTACTTGCCGCCGCGGAGCGCCACCAGCTGCCCGCTGGTGCCGCCGGTGATGAGGTTGGTCGCCATCACCGCGTAGTTGGTGGCCACCATCAGGTCGAGGGAGTCGGGTGCGCCGGAGCGAACCAGGTACCCGAGGCGCTGGTGGAGCACACCCTCCCCCGTACGCTCTGCGATCATGGCCGCGGTGACGGCCCCAATGCCTCCGAGCTTGCGGTGCCCGTACGGGTCGGCCTCACCGGACTGCTCGAGGTCGCCTCCGACCACCGTGGCGCCCTCGGAGATGGTCAGCATGGCGTAGTTGGAGGGGTTCGCCGACTTGTCGCCGAGGAGGAGCTTGGACAGCCGGTCCGGATCGAAGGGAACCTCGGATATCACGGCCCGGTCGGCTCCCGAGAGGTATGCGGTGATGAGTGAGGTCTCCCCGCTGTAGCGCCCGAACAACTCGACGACGGCGACTCGTTCGTGAGAGCCCGCCGAGGTGCGGAGGTCGTTGACATAGTTGACGCCGCGACTCACCGCGGTGGAGAACCCGATGCAGTAGTCGGTGCCGTTGACGTCGTTGTCCATGGTCTTCGGGATCGCCACCACCGGCACCCCTTCCCGGTGCATGCGCAGGGCATAGGAGAGGGTGTCGTCGCCGCCGATCGGGGTCAGGGCGTCGACTCCCTGGGTCTCGAGCACTCGCAGGACGTGCGGGGTGAGGTCGTGCGGCCCGTCGCCTTCGGCGGTGATGAAGGCAGGGAGGTCGTCCGTGGCGACCCGGCTCGGGTTGGTGCGGGACGTGTGCAGGAAGGTTCCGCCGGTGCGCCCGATGGTCCGCACCATGGCCGGCTCGAGGGGGCCCAGATTGGCGGCGATGGTATCGGGGTCCTCGGGGTTGGTGGAGACGAGCCCTCCCCACCCGCGCCGGATGCCGATCACCTGATGCCCGAGCTCGGTGGCCTGGTTCACCACCGCCTTGATGGCTGCATTGAGGCCGGGAACGTCACCACCGCCGGTCAGGATGCCGATTCGCATGCGCCAAGCGTATCGGGTCGCGGCTCGCTCCCCGCCCGGGTCGACGCGCGTAGGATGAAGCCCGGCGAAGGGGAGGAGCAATGGCGCAGCAGCCCATCGAGATGATCCTGCTGTATCTCTGGGCCAGCTACATCGCCATCCCCATGTGGGTCGTGGACGGCGAGGGCAACCTCGTCTACTACAACGAGCCGGCCGAAGCGCTCCTTGGGGCCCGATTCGACGAGACGGGCGAGATCAATGCCTCGAAGATGGCCGAGATGTTCGTCACCACCGATCTCGACGGGAACCCGCTTCCGACTCACGACAACCCGCTCGTAATCGCCCTGGCCAAGCACATCCCGGTACACACCGAGCTTCGCTTCCAGGCCTTCGACGGATCGTGGAAGCACATCGGGGTGACCGCCCTCCCCATCGAGGGCCAGGGCGGACGCCACCTTGGCGCCCTCGCTGCCTTCTGGGAGGTCGGATGAGGCTCACCCTGTGGGGGACGCGGGGCTCGGTGGCCCGCTCCGGCGTTACCACCGTGAGGTACGGGGGCGACACCTCCGTGGTCGAGGTGGAGGGCGCGGACGGCACCCGCCTGATCCTGGATGGAGGCTCCGGGCTGGGCAGGGTGACCCCCGGCCTCGGCGCAGACTGCGAGCGGGTCGACATCTTGCTCACCCACCTGCACATGGATCACATCCAGGGTCTCGGCTTCTTCTACCCGCTGCGCGACCCAGATGTCGAGACCCACATCTGGGGGCCGGTCTCGACCATGTCGCATCTCGCCGAACGGCTCGGGCGGTACCTGTCGCCGCCGTTGTTCCCGGTTCGGCTGCGCGACCTACGCGTCGCTGGCTCCCTCGAGCTCCACGACGTCGGCCCGGGGACCTTCACCATCGGCCCCTTCACCGTGACCGCCGACCTGATCTGCCACCCGGGCCCCACCCTCGGCTACCGCCTCAGCGAGGATGGAGGCAGCGCCGCCTACCTCCCGGATCACGAGCCGGCGCTCGGCCATCGCAGTTTTCCGGCGTCACCGAAGTGGACGTCGGGCTTCGACCTCATCGAGGGGGTCGACCTGCTCATCCATGATGCGCAGTACACCGAAGAGGAGTACGAGCAGCGGGTCGGCTGGGGCCACAGCACGCTCCGCCACGCCGTCGACTTCGCCACCGAGGCAGGTGTTGGCACCTTGGTCACCTTCCACCACGATCCGGAGCACACCGACCAGATGCTCGACGAGCTGTTGGTGGAGATGATCGACGAGGGCCTCGACATCGAGCTCCTCCCCGGCCGGGCGGGCTCAGCCTTCGAGGTGTAGCCACTCTGGTCTCCCCCGCGCAGCGGGGGAGACGCGGCGGGTCGCAAGCGACCCGGCGCAGAGGGGGCTTCCTCACGGGAACCGGATGACACGCAGCGACATGGGGAAGTTGTTGGCGTTCACCGGCGATGCCACCTGGTTGACGTACAGCGAGCCGTCGGGGCCGACCGCGATGCCGTTGGGGAGGGAGAAGGTGGCGAGTTCGACCGCACCG
>CAYQZO010000126.1:0-1160 GCA_964421925.1 uncultured Acidimicrobiaceae bacterium | reverse complement strand
GGCGAACGGCTCGACCTCGCCGTCCAGGGTCACGGTGAAGATCCGATGCGCCTGGCGAGCGACGACGAAGAGCACGCCGTCGGCAAACACGATGTGGCCACCCTGGCCCCCAAGGATCGACGCAAGCTCGCTCACCGCTCCGTCGCCGGTCACCCTGAAGACCGACCCGTTGTTGAAGCTGACCACGTACAGGGCTCCGTCGTCGGCCCGCGTGATCCCGTTGGGGCAGTCGAACCGGTCATCGTGGGCAAGGGTCGTCGCCTCTCCGGTCGATGACACCGCCACAACGGCGTTCTCCTCACAGTCGGCGACGAAGAGGCCGCCATCGGGGTTGATGACGACGCCGACCGGCCCGCCCAACCCCGTGGCGAAGGGCTCCATCGTCCCGTCCGGGGTGATGCGGAACACATCGCCGGTGCGCAGCGACGACTGGTACAGATTGCCGTCGGCGTCGATGGCGTTGCCCGATGCCCCGCGCAGTCGCTCGTCATCGATCCACAGCACCGGCTCCTGACCCGGTTCCAGCTTGTAGATCCTGGTTCCCCGGCGCTGGGGTGCGGGGCCCATGCTCGCCATGTACACCGTTCCGTCGGCGGCGACCGAGACCCCGCCGGTCGAGGTGAAGAGCTCGTCGATGAGGGTCTCCACCGTGGCCCCGGACAACGGAACGGTCGTGGTTGTCGTCGCTGCCACGGTCGTCGTCGACGGTGCCGAGGTGGTCGTCGTTGCGAGCGGCTCGGGTCCCGAGGAGCAGGCGGCGACCAGCAGGGCGAGGGCAATGGCCCATCGGGTCATGAGGCCTCCGATTGGACGAAGGCGATGAAGCGCCGGACCTGTTTCTCGTCGGCACCCGAGAGCGGCGCGCCCGCGTAGGAGAGGGTGCGCTGGCCCTTCGGTGCGGTCGGGGGAGCAACTCCGGGCTCGTCGAGCGCGACGGAGAGCGCGGCGTCGAGCCGGCTCAGCGCCCAGGCGACGTCGTCGAAGGCGCTGCCCAGCTCGTCCTCGACCCGGCGCAACGCCTTGCTGAACCCGGGGCGGGCATCGGCGTGGGCCCGTCGGCCGGCGTCGTTGAGACCTACCAGCGTCGACCGTCCATCTGCGGGATTGGGAGAGCGGGTGAGATGCCCTCGCTCTTCGACGCGGGTGAGCAGCTTGGAGGT
>CAYQZO010000125.1:0-6003 GCA_964421925.1 uncultured Acidimicrobiaceae bacterium | reverse complement strand
ACCGCGGCCACGCCAACCGCGGCCCGCTGCCAAAGCTCCTGGTGATCGACCTCGGCGACCGCCACCGGGTGCGACTTGGAGATGTCGGCGATGAGGCGCTTGACCACGGCTCGCTTCTCCTTGAGCGAATGCGCGTCGCGTATCCGCAGATCGACCCGGATGGCAGCAACGTACATGGCCCAGCACCTCTTTACGTTCGAGCGACCTCGCGCACCTCGTAGGACTCGATGAAGTCGCCTTCCTTGATGTCCCGGAAGTTCTCGAGGCCGATCCCGCACTCGAAACCGGTCTGTACCTGCTGCACGTCGTCCTTGAAGCGGCGAAGCGAAGTGATTCGCCCGTCGTAGACGACGACCCCGTCCCGCACCAGCCGTGCCCTGGCGTTGCGGCTGATGACTCCCTCGGTGACGTAGCAGCCGGCGACGAGCCCGTAGCGAGGAGCACGGAACGTGGCACGGACCTCGGCGGCTCCCAGGAAGGTCTCCACCTCCTCGGGCTCGAGCTCGCCGACCATGAGCGCCTCGACGTCGTCGAGCAGCTCGTAGATGATGGTGAAGGTGCGCACGTCGATGCCGCTCTCCTTGGCTGCGGCCCGGGCGGACGCGTCGGGACGGGAGTTGAATCCGTAGACGATGGCGTCCGACGCCTCCGCCAGCATGATGTCGTTGGCGGTGATCCCCCCGATCCCGCCGTGGATGACGGTGACCGCGGCATCCTCACGGGAGATCTTGGCGACCGCGTCGCGGATGGCCTCGAGCGAGCCGTGGGCATCAGCCTTGACGATGATGCGCAGCTCGGCATGGTCGGCAGTGCGCATGCTCTCCAGCAGCTGGGTGAGGCGCTCGGTTGCGGTTGGCACGACGAGCTCCGCGGCGCGCTGGCGGGCCGTCTCCTCCTCTGCCATCTTGCGTGCGGTCCGTTCGCTCTCCACCACCTGAAACATGTCCCCCGCCTGGGGAACGTCATCCCAGCCAGTGATGAGGACCGGCGTGCTCGGGCCGGCCGCTTTCACCTGGGCGCCGTTCTCGTCGTACATGGCGCGAACCCGGCCCGCCACGGTGCCGCAGGCGAGGGCGTCGCCCTTCTTCAAGGTCCCCCGCTGCACGATCACGGTGGCGACCGGACCCCTGCCCACCTCGAGCTGGGATTCGATGACGGTCCCCACCGCTGGTGCCGTGGGGTTGGCCCCGAGCTCCTCCACCTCGGCGACGAGCGACACCATCTCGAGCAGGTCGTCGACGCCGGTCCCTTGCAGCGCCGACACCTCCACCGAGGGCACCTCGCCGCCGAGGTCCTCGACCAGGATGTCGTGCTGGGTGAGCGCAGCTCGTACCGCGGTCGGGTTGGCCGTGGGCAGGTCGACCTTGTTGATGGCGACGACGATGGGCACGTGGGCGGCCTTGGCGTGCGAGATCGCCTCCACCGTTTGGGGCATCACGCCGTCGTCGGCGGCGACGACGAGCACCACCAGATCGGTGACGTCGGCTCCGCGGGCTCGCAGTGCGGTGAAGGCCTCGTGGCCGGGGGTGTCGATGAAGGTCACAACCCCGTCGCCGTGACGCGCCTGGTAGGCGCCGATGTGCTGGGTGATGCCGCCGGCTTCGTCGTCGACCACGTGGGCGGCGCGGATGGTGTCGAGCAACTGAGTCTTGCCGTGGTCGACGTGGCCCATGACGGTGACCACCGGCGGGCGGGGCTGCAGCGAAGCGGGGTCGTCCTCGAACTCGACGATGTGGCGCTGCGGTGCCTGCTCTTCTTCGGGCACCTCCTCGGGCTCGGCAACGAGGATCTCGTACCCGAACTTGCGCCCAAGCGGCTCGATGGCGTCGGTGGGGATGGTCCCCCCGGCGGGCACCATCTCCCCCATCTCCATGAGCTCGCGCACGATCTCTGCGGTGCGCGTCTGGATCATCCTCGCCAGTTCGTGGGTGGTGAGCCCGGGCTCGACCAGGAGGATCTTCTCTTCCTCCCCGGCTTCGGGCCCTTCGGCTTCCTCCGCCTCGTCCTCGGCCGCCTCTGCCGCGGGAGCTTCGGCCTCGACCTCCTCCGGCCCTTCCGGCACTTCTTCGACGACCGGCGCCTCGGGAGCCGTTTGGAAGGAGGCGATGACCTTGGCGGCCTCGTCCTCTTCCAGGCCCGAAGAAGCCGTCTTCACCGCAAAGCCGAGATCCTGGGCGCGGGCGAGCACGTCCTTGGACTCGAGGTCAAGGTCGCGCGCGATCTCGTAGATTCGCTGCTTCGCCACCTACTCCTCCTCGGTGGCCGAGTCGTCCTCTTGGTCCGAGGACATCTCGGGAGCGTCGTCGCCGTCGGCCGCGGTCTCGTCGCCATCGGCCGCTTCGCCTTCCTCGTCCTCGTCGGGAACGGGCTCGGCGCTGGCTTCGGACTCCTCGGCGGTCGGGGCGGCTTCCTCTACGGCAGCGTCCGCCGCAACCACCTCGCCGGTCTCCTCATCGACCTCGAGCCCGAGATCCTGGCTCTCGGATCGGATGTCGATCTTGTAGCCGGACAGGCGGGCGGCGAGGCGGGCGTTCTGGCCCTCCTTGCCGATGGCGAGCGACAGCTGGTGATCGGGCACGACGACCTCGGCGACCATCTCGTCCTCGTCGAGGCGGACTTCCTTCACCCGTGCCGGGCTCAGCGCCTCGGCGATGAACGCAGCGGTGTCCTCGCGCCACTCGACGATGTCGACCTTCTCCCCGCGCAGCTCGTTGACGACCTGACGGACCCGGGAGCCGCGTGCCCCGACGCAGGCACCGACCGGATCGACGTTGGGGTCGTTCGACGCGACCGCGATTTTGGTGCGGTGTCCGGGCTCGCGGGCGATCGCCCTGATCTCGACATCGCCGTCAACCAGTTCGGGGACCTCGAGCTCGAAGAGCGACCGGATGAACTCGGGATGGCTGCGCGACACCACGATCTGGGGGCCTTTACCTTCCTCGCGGACCTCCAGGATGTAGGCCTTGACCCGGTTTCCTCGCTCCAGACGTTCATAGGGGATGCGCTCGGACGAGGGCATGATCGCCTCGGCGTCGCCGAGGTCGAGGATGGCGAAGCGGTGGTCGGACTGCTGCACGATGCCGGTGATGAGATCACCTTCCCGGCCCTCGTAGACCTCGAAGACCTGCTCGCGCTTGGCGTCACGCAGCCGTTGCAGGATGACCTGCTTTGCCGTCTGGGCGGCGATTCTTCCGAAATCGTCCGGCGTGTCCTGCCATTCGTCGACGACGTTCCCGTCCTCGTCGAGCTCCTGGCCGTATACGGTGATCTCGCCGGTGTCGGCGTCGATGGTGACCCGTGCCTCCTCGGCCGCACCGGGGGTGCGCTTGTAGGCGGAGACGAGCGCGTTGGCGAGCGCGTCGAGAATCGTGTCCGCGGGGACACCTTTCTCGCGCTCCAGCAGCTCAAGCGCATCGAGCAGGTTGTAGTCCATGGTTTCCCCCTACCCGGTCTTTCCGGGCTTTTCGCCCTTATCCCACAGGAACACGGTGCGAGCGCCGGCGACATCGCGGTACGGAATCGTCCGCTCGCTTCCCCCGATTTCGATGGTGAACCGCTCGCCGTTGGCCGACACCAGCCGACCCCGGTGCACCTTGTCGCCCTCGACCGGGGCGAACGTCTTGACCGAGACCTCGCGACCCACGGCCTTTTCGTAGTGGGAGGGGCGGCGCAGCTTGCGCTCCAGGCCGGGAGAGGTCACTTCGAGCGTGTAGGAGCCCGAGATCGGGTCCTCGGCGTCGATCAGTCGGCCGATCCCCCGGGACAGGGCGGCGATGCGGTCGAGTGCGAGCGGCTCCTCGGCGTCGACGACGACGCGCAACAGCCTGCCGCCGCCGTGGAGCTCGAGATCATCGAGCTCGACGCCTTCTGCGGCGAGATAGGGCTCCACCAGGCCCCAGATCTGCTCGGTCAGGTCGCTCAAACGCCTCTCCTTGATGACATCACACAACGAGGCGGGCAAGGCCCACCTCGACGCACGAACATCCGGTTGCCGGCTGAGTATACCCGGGCTGGGCCCCTTTCCGCTTGGGGCGTTTGGGAAAGCTACGAGTTGCGAGCGGCGCGCACCACGGCGGCGACCGCTTCAGCTGCTTCGGCCACCGGGATGGCCTTTGCCTCGCCGCTGCGACGCTCGGTGACCTCGACGACGTCGTCGGCGAGCCCCTTGGGCCCCACGGTCACCCGGTACGGGATGCCGACGAGCTCGGCGTCGTTGAACTTCACCCCGGGCCGCTCGTCGCGGTCGTCGATGATCACCTCGATGCCCGCATCCTCGAGGGCGGCGTAGAGGGACTCCGCGGTGTTCACCGTGGCTTCGTCGTCCATGGTGACCACCGTGATGACCACCTCGTACGGTGCGACGGGGACGGGCCACACGATGCCCTTCTCGTCGTGGTGCACCTCGACGACGGCGGCCAGGTTGCGCTCCACCCCGATGCCGTAGGCGCCCATCACCAGGTTCATGCTGTCCCCCTCGGCGTCCTGGACGGTCGCCCCCAACGCCTCGGAGTACGTCGTTCCGTAGTTGAAGATGTGCCCGACCTCGATCCCGCGCCACACCTCCAGCGGCTCTCCACACTGCGGACAGGGTTCGCCTGCGCTCACGGCGCGCAGGTCGAACCATCCGTCCACGGCGATGTCGCGTGCCACGTCCACGCCGCGCAGGTGGTGATCGTCCTGGTTGGCGCCGGTGGTCATGTTGGTGCGACCGCGCAGCGCCTCGTCTGCGTAGATGGGCAGCGTGTCCACGCCGACGGCACCGAGGCTGCCGGCATCGGCGCCGAGGAGCGCTCGGATCTCCTCCGGGTGGGCGGGGCGCACCTCGACCACAGCGGTGGCGTCGCGCAGCTTCTGTTCCTGCAGGTCGTGGTCGCCGCGCAGCAGCACGAGCGCGGGGTCGCCATCGAGATACATGACGAGCGACTTGATCTGGCGGTCGGCAGGAGCACCACCGTCCAAGTGCACGAGATCCTCGATGGTGCGCACCCCGGGGGTGGGAAACAGCTCGGGTTCGCTGGGGCCGGAATCATCCTCGATGGGGGCGAGGGCGGAGGTGGCCCGTTCCACGTTGGCGGCATAGCCGCACGCCGGGCAGTGGGCGATGTCGTCCTCTCCGGCGGGTGAGGGAACGATGAACTCGATCGACTTGGTGCCCCCCATGGCGCCCGATGACGCCTGCACGGGAACCGCGGGCAGGCCGAGCCGCTCGAAGATCCGGGTGTAGGCCCGGTGGTGGTTGTCGAACTGCTCGTCGAGCCCGGCTTCGTCGACATCGAAGCTGTAGGAGTCCTTCATCGTGAACTCGCGCACCCGGAGCAGGCCCGACTTCGGTCGGGGCTCGTCGCGGAACTTGGTCTGCAACTGGTACCACAGCTGGGGAAGCTGCTTGTAGGAGGTGATCTCACGGGCGATGGTGGCGAACACCTCCTCGTGGGTCGGGCCGAGCACCAGGTCCGCGCCCCGCCCGTCGCTGAGGGTGAAGAGGATGTCGGCCATGGCCTCGATGCGCCCCGTTGTCTCCCACAGCTCGCGTGGGTGGAGGGCGGGAAGGAGCAGCTCCTGGCCGCCGATGGCGTCGATCTCCTCCCGGATGATGCGCATGATCTTCGCCCGCACCCGGACGGCGAGGGGCAGGATCGAGTAGTGCCCCGCCATCAGCTGGCGGATGTAGCCGGCGCGCACCAGCAGCCGATGGCTCACCGCCTCGGCGTCGGCGGGATCATCGCGCAGGGTCGGGATGAAAGCCTGTGACCAGCGCACCGGCGGCGAGGATACCGCCGCGCGGGTGCGAGCCCAGGGCCGGTAGCGTGATATACGCGGCCACGGGCCCGCGGAAGCAATCCCCCCTGCCTTCCGTGGGCCGGCAACGTGACATACGCGGCTGCGAGCCCTGGGCTCTCAGCGTCTAGGCGTCCCCTCCGGCGATCTCGGCGACGGCGGCGCGGCGGGCCGCGGCGTCGTTGGCGTCGATGCCGATCAGCTCCAGCCGGGTCTCCTCCGCTT
>CAYQZO010000124.1:0-6052 GCA_964421925.1 uncultured Acidimicrobiaceae bacterium | reverse complement strand
CGGTGTCGGGGGCGATGTCGAGCCGACCCGTCGCCCACTCGATCAGGGAGCGGCAACCGTCAGCCAAAGGTATCTGACGCCGATCCAACTCCCGGAGCGCCGCCATCTGCGCGGTGCGAACCCGACCAACGGTGGCTTCCCCGGCGAGGATGAACTGCTCGAGCTCATCGGTCGATGCTGCGGTGAAATCCACTCCCTCCATACCCGACACCGTATCAACCGGGTGTGACAGAAACGGGCCCAAAACCTTTGGTCGAGAAAGAAAATCTCCGATCGACAGAGGATCTGTTCCCGCCACATCCCGGTGCCGATGTCGAGCCCGTGTTTGAGCCGTTTCGGGCCGAATTGAGTGTCCCGGCGCGGGCGCCGATAGAGAAGCCATGCGTGATGATCCCGTGCCCTACTGTCGTCGCTGTGGTGCCCGAGGTGGGTACGACCGGTCTCAGTACGACCCGAGGTACTGCTGGGAGTGCTTCGACGGCGAAGCCGATCCGGCTCGAACCTTCGAGCTGATCGCTGCCGCAGCAGGGGGCCGAAGAGACGCCATCAGGATGCTCGCCGACATCTCCGATGTCCGTGCCCTCGACGTGTTGATCGATGCGTCCGGGCATGAGTCGTCCGAGATTCGTCGCGCCATCCTGTTCTCGATCGCCCTCATCGGCGACCGCAGTGCAACGCCGGCGGTTGCGGCGCGATTGGACACCTCCGAGGACAAGCGGGTCCGGCTTACTGCGGTGAAGGCGCTCGCCGACCTGGGTGGTGACGCGGCTGTCGATGCCCTCGTCCCTCTCCTCGACGACTCGGACCTGTGCATCGACGCGGCCATTGCCCTGGCGTGGTTGGGTGACCCTCGTGCCTTCCCGATCCTGGTCGGGGCTCTCGCCGAGCCAGACACTCGGAATCCCGCACGGACACCCGCGGTCGCGCTGACGTGGCTGGGAGACCGTCGAGCGGTTCCTCATCTCATTCGACGACTCGACGCGTTCGCCGACGCGATCGCGAGAAGCGATCCTCCGGACTGGTCATACCTGTCGAGGGCGGAGAGCATCGCCCGTGTATTGCGGCAATTCGGCGGCCCCAAAGCCGATGTCGCGATCGAGCGCGCGCTCCATGCCTTTCCAGGTCTGAACTTGCTGATCCCCATGGATGAAGAGCCGGTCGCGCCCCAATTCCCCACGACGGCGGACGACGAGAGCGACCCCGATCGCGTCGTCCCGAAGTGGTCGCTTGAACTCGACGAACCAAGCACCCCGGTCGTCGAGCCCGTCACCAAGTTCGGGGGACAGCCGGTCTGGATCGAGAATCCGACGTGGCCGCTGACGAGCGACCGAACGCCCATGACCTTCTACGGCCAGGTCCGTATCCCCGATTCGTCCGGCCGGATGGCATATCTGTTCATCGACCCGGAGGGCGAGACGAATGGGGTGCCCCTGTCCGGCGGGAACGCGCTCATCGTTCAACCAGGTCAGTCGCCGGAACGGTTCCTGTCGACTCCTATAGGACCCCGCTATGTCACCTGGGAGGACGATCGAACCCGCTTCATCACTCGCTTCCATCGCCGGTTCGAGGAACGACGCGCCCTGCTCACCCCTGGGCTCGATCCAACCGACTGGGACGCCTACCTCCTCGCCAGGTCGGAAACCGAGGCAGATTGGAACAAGGTCGGCGGAAACCCCCTGTTCCTCCAGGGACCGGAATGGCCCGATTCGGAGGGCTGGACGTTCCTCTTTCAATTCACCGCCGCCCACATCGGCACGGAGTTCGGTGACCTCGCCGAGTGCTACGGGTTCATCCGCGACGACGGCGGGGGCGCCTTCCTCTGGCAAGGCCACTAGCGCGCAGATCACCCGACCGATCAGCCGAGGAGCACGGCCAGGATCTGTTCCGCGGCCTCCCGGGGCGGCAGGTCGGTGGTGTCGATGGTGATCGCGTGGTATCCGTCGATCTCCGGGGTTCCCCGCTCATACAGGTCTCGGATGCCCGCGACATCGGTCATCTTGAAGCGCTCGGCTCGGCCCGGCGCCGGGATGCGCCGCTCCAGCTCGTCGAGATCGCAGGTCAGCTCCACCAGGGTGAAGTCACTGCTCCGCCGCTGGGCGAGCTCGGCGACCCGGTCCACGAACCACTCGTCGTCGATGCCGCTGACATAGGCGGTGAACACGAAATGCCACTCCGGTGGTGACAGCTCCTCGATGGTCTGGAACACCGGTCTGCGCACCGCCTCCACCTGCTCCCACACCTCGGCGGGCAGCTTGGATGCGCCATCGGACCGGATGAGCGGGAAGATCACGTTGTTGACGTAGTGGTTGTCCACCAGCCGGGCGATCTCGCTGCGCTCCTCGATGAGCCCGATCAGCTCGGCCGCCACGGTGTACTTGCCGGTGGCGGGCAGCCCGGTGAGGAGTACAACGTGGGGCACCCCCACGACGCTACCGGCTCTTCAGCGCCTCGATCAGCTTGGGTAGCACCTGATGCACGTCACCGACCACCCCGAGGTCGGCGATGCCGAAGATGGGCGCGTCGGGGTCCTTGTTGATGGCGATGATGGTGGTGGCGTCCTTCATGCCCACCAGGTGCTGCATGGCGCCGGAGATCCCGGCGGCGATGTACAGCGATGGCTTGACCGTCTTGCCGGTCTGGCCCACCTGGAGGCTGTACGGGACCCATCCGGCGTCCACGACCGCCCGGGTGGCGCCGACGGCGGCGCCCAGTTGGCCGGCCAGGTCTTCCACCAGATGCCAGTTGTCGGCGTTGCCGATGCCCCGGCCGCCGGAGACGACGACGCCTGCGGCTTGCAGGTCGGGCCCCTCCCGCTCTTCCACGTGGCGCGCGGCGATCACCGCCGCTCCGGCGTGACCGACATCCGGGGCGTCGATCGCGGTCACGGTCGCGGGTCCACCACCGCTCTCCTCGGCGGCGAATACCTTGGGGCGGGCGATGACGATGGCCGGCGACTTGGTGGCCTCGGTGAGCACGCGCTGGGTGCCGCCCAGGATCTCGGAGGTCACCACCACCGGGTCCACCGAGACACTCACGGCGGCTGCCAGCACGGGGGAGCCGGTGCGGGCCGACAGCCGGCCCGCCACGTCGCGGTCCGTGTTGCCGGCCCCGAACAGCACGAGGGAGGGCTGTTCGCTCTCGATCTGGCCGGCCATCGCGGCCGCGGCTGCGGCTGCGGGCAGCCCGTCACCCGGGTCGAGGTGATACACGGTTCCGGCGCCGTGCGCACCGAGGGCGTCGAACGCCGCTTGGGCGCCCCCGCCGACGTGGAACACGGCGACTTCACCGAAGTCCCTGGCTTTGGTGACCAGCTCGAGCGCGGAAGCCGAGGCGGTACCGTCGATCTCTTCGCTGAAGACGAGTGTGCTCATCACACCACCTTCACTTCTTCGAGCAGGGCGACGATCTTGAGGTAGGCCTCCCCGTCGTCTTCGATGATCTCCCCGGCCTGGCGGGCTTCGATGGGGGAGACCTCGGTGATGGACTGGCCGGCGCCGCCGGCACCGATGTCGTCGATGCCGAGGTCGGCGGCGGTGAGCTGCTCGACCTCCTTGTTCTTGGCGTCCATGATCCCCTTGAAGGTCGGGTAGCGCGGCTCCACCGACCCGGAGGTCACCGCCAGCACGGCCGGTAGCGGTGACCGGACCTCGTCGTAACCCGCTTCGGTCTGGCGTTCGATCGCCACCGTGCCGTCGCCGACTTCGACCTTGCGGGCGAAGCTCAGGGCGGGGACCCCGAGCAGCTCGGCGATCTGTTGCGGCACGACCCCCGTGTACCCATCGGTGGACTCGGTACCGGCGATCACCAGGTCGTAGCCCTCACGCTCGATGGCCGCGGCCAGCACCTTCGCAGTGGTGAGCGCCGCCGAGCCACGCAGGCCCTCGTCGTCGATGATGACGGCCTTGTCGGCCCCCATCGCCAGCGCCTGGCGGATGCCCTGCAGCGAACCGGATGGGGACATGGAGAACAGGGTGACGGTTCCCTCGTGGGCGTCGGCCAGTTGCAGCCCGACCTCGACGCCGTAGCGGTCGGTGTCGTCGAGGACCTGATCCTCGGGCCGGACCACGTAGTGGGTGTCGGGGTCCAGCTGGTACGGAGTGGCCGGGTCTGGGATCTGCTTCACACAGACCGCGATCTTCATACAGCTCCTTTGCGCGGGAGCGAGATGTTACGGAGGTTGCCGGTCCATCGAATCAGCCGGTGACCAGGCGAGGCACCAGCGACTCGAGGACGGCGCGGAACCGCCCCATGGCGGCGGTAGCGGTCTCGGTGACCTCGTCGTGGCTGAGCGGGGCGTCGGTGATGCCGGCGGCGAAGTTGGTCACCAGCGAGATGCCGGCGACCTCGACCCCCATGTGGCGGAGGGCGATGGCCTCGGGGACCGTCGACATCCCGACGAGATCTGCGCCCGCGGTCTCCGCCATCTTGACCTCGGCGGGCGTTTCGTAGCTCGGGCCGAGGAACCAGGCGTACACCCCCTCCCGATACGGGGTGTCGGCGGCGGTGAACGACTCGCGGATCATCCCCCGCAGCCGCTTGCTGTACGCCTCGCTCATGTCGGGGAAGCGGGGCCCGAGCCGGTCGTCGTCGGGACCGAGGAGCGGGTTGCGCGCGGCGAAGTTGAGGTGGTCCTTGATCGCCACCAGCGCTCCCGGGACCATCCGGTCGGTGACGCCCCCGGCGGCGTTGGTGAGGAGCGCCGACCGGCAGCCGCTGAGGGCGGCGGTACGCACCCCGAAGACCACGTCGTCGAGGTCGACGCCCTCGTAGGTGTGTACCCGCCCGGCGAAGAGCAGCGCCGCACCGTCGCCGAACGGCGCCGAGTACAAGGTGCCGCCGTGGCCGGTGACGGAGGGGACCGGGAAGCCGGGGATGTCGGAGTAGGGAACGGCAACGGCGTCGAGGCCCTCGGCGTACGGGCTCAAGCCCGACCCGAGCACCACGGCGGCGTCGTGCCGGGCCCGTCCCGTGGCGGCGGCGATGGCGTCGGCCGCCTTCTTCACCTCGTCGTAGTTCATTCCACCTTCCCAAGGATCAGCGGCCCCAGATCCACCGGATCGGCACTGTATCCCCAAGCGGTGTCCAGCACGGCGAAGCAGCCACCCAGGTGCTCCTCGTCGGCATAGCGGACCGAGGCAAGCGGCGCCCCCACCGTGACCTCGTCGCCCACCTTGACGTGGACGGTGATGCCGACGGAGTGATCGATGATGTCCTCCATCGTGGCGCGTCCTGCGCCCAGCCGGACCGCGGCCTGGCCCACGGTGAGGGCATCGATGCGTGATATGTATCCGTCGTTGGTGGCGGTGACCACGGCGACGTGCGGCGCCGACGGCAGCAGACCAGGGTCGTCGATAACGCCGGGATCGCCGTCCTGGGCCTCGATCACCTCACCGAACTTCTTCACCGCGGCGCCGGAGGCAATGGCCTCCTCGAGGCGGTGCCGGGCCTCGTCGCCCGAGGCGATACCTGCCGCATCCATCATCTCGATGCCGAGCGCCATCACCAGTTCGACGAGGTCCGGGGGACCTTCGCCGCGAAGGGTCGCGATCGATTCGGCGACCTCGTTGGCGTTGCCCACCTCGTGCCCGAGTGGCTCGTCCATGGCGGTGAGCAGGGCGATGACCGGGGTGTCGTAGGTGCGGCCGATGGCAACCATGGTCTCGGCGAGCTCCTCGGCGTGTTCGATGTCTCTCATGAAGGCGCCGGTCCCCACCTTGACGTCGAGGATCAGGGCGTCGAGGTCTTCGGCAAGCTTCTTGGACATGATCGACGACGCGATCAGCGGAACCGAGGGGACCGTGCCCGTCCCGTCGCGCAAGGCGTAGATCCGCCGGTCTGCCGGGCATAGCTCGTCGGATTGACCGGCGAGAACGATGCCGATGTCCTCGAACTGGCGGGTGAACTCCTCGATGGTGAGCTCGGTGCGGTAGCCGGGGATCGACTCGAGCTTGTCCACGGTCCCGCCGGTGTGGCCGAGGCCGCGTCCCGACATCATCGGAACCCCGACGCCGCAGGCGGCGACCAGCGGGCCGAGGATCAGGCTGGTCTTGTC
>CAYQZO010000123.1:0-6066 GCA_964421925.1 uncultured Acidimicrobiaceae bacterium | reverse complement strand
ACCGCGCTCGACACCAGGATCTCGTCGCCCGCCGCGGTGGACAGCACCCGCGCCGTGCGGTTGAGCGTCGGCCCGAAGTAGTCGCCGTCCCGCTCTTCGGCCTCCCCGACATGTACCGCCATGCGCACCCGGAAGTCGATGGCGGGCCAAGCCTCGGCCTGTAGCGCGCGCTGCGCCGCAACCGCCGCTTCGACGGCGTCGGACACCCGCTGGAAGGCAGCCGAGAAGGCGTCGCCGCCGGTGGCGAAGACGTAACCGCCGCGCGCCTCGATGGCGGCACGGACGATCTCGTCGTGGCGGGCGAGCGCCAGCGTCATCGCCTCGCGGGACTTCTCCCACAGCCGGGTCGAGCCCTCGACGTCGGTGAACAGGAAGGTGACGGTGCCGGTCGGCGTGCTCACACGGCGAGCCTATTCGATGCGGGGTGAGGACCTCCCCGTGAGGAGCTGAAAGCGGTCGAGCATGTCGCCGAGGCCGTGGCTCTCGACGTCGCTGAGCGGCTCGTCGAGCAGGCCCCAGGCCACCGTGTTGGCCAGCGCTTCGGCGCCGCGCCGTACCCACTTGACGTCGGGGTCGTACCAGACCAGGCCGGTCTCGTCGAGAAAGGCCTGGCGGGTTGGTTCGGACAGGTTGTGGTGCTGCCAGGCGTGGGCGAGCTCGTGGAGCACGTAGAACTGGGACCGGGTGCACAGGTCGATGCGGTCGGCCTCTCCGTACTGGGCGTAGAACCCGAGGTGTCCGGCACAGCCGTCCTTGGTCGGGTGGACGAAGACCCGGAGCGGGGGGAGGGCGAGCCCGGCGGAGGCGTAGCGGTCGATGGCGTGCTCGATCACCGCGGAGAACTCGGGGTCGGCGCCATGAATGTCCGCACCGGCCGACGGCGGGAATGCACCGAACACGACCGTCACGGCCAGGATGGCGAGGGTGCGGGTCGGGTTGCTCATGCTGCCACTGTGCAGCAGTGGCCTTTCAGGCGGCTTGCACCCCGGGGCGGGCGCAATTAAGGCGCGTGAAAGGTGGCGATGGTGCACTGCCCGGGTCGCCGATCTAGGGGTACGGTTATGCCGGAGGGCAGCGTGGAATTCCGCATCCTGGGACAGCTCGAGGCCAGCAACGGAGGAGCGGGGCTCGACCTCGGGCCCCACAAGCAGCGGTCGCTGCTCGCCCTGCTGCTGATCAACGCCAACCGCACCGTCACCACCGACCGGATTCTGGAGGAGCTGTGGGGTGACGAGGCCGATGGCAAGGAGAACGCCCTGTGGGTGTACATCTCCCGGCTCCGCTCCGCCCTGGGCGAGGAACCCTCGCCCCTGCAGACCAAGGACGGCGGATACACGCTGATCGTCGACCCGGCGTCCGCCGACTTCCTCCGCTTCGAGTCCGAAGCCGTAGCCGGCCGCTCGGTGATGCGCGACGACCCGCAGGCCGCCGCCGACAAGCTCCGGGAAGCCCTGTCGTTGTGGCGGGGCGATGCACTGGAGGACTTCCGCTATGACGAGTTCGCCCAGGGCGAGATCCGCCGCCTCGAAGAGCTGCGCACCACCGCCACCGAGGACCGCATCGAGGCCGACCTCCGCTTGGGCGCATCCGGCGAGCTGATCGCCGAGCTTGACGCCTTGATCGCCGCCGACCCGCTCGCCGAGCGCCCGATCTCGCTGAAGATGATGGCCCTGTACCGGGCGGGACGGCAGGCGGAGGCATTGCGCACCTTCGAACGGTTCCGGCGCCACCTCGGTGAGGAGATGGGGATCGAGCCGTCGCCGGAGCTGGCCCGGCTCGAGGAGCAGATCCTGCTCCACGACTCGCGGCTGCAGACCACGATGCGTAGCTCCACCGCGGTGATGCCCACCGAGTATGCGGTGAATCCCTTCAAGGGGCTGCAGCCCTTCCAGGAGGGGGACGCCGACCGGTTCTTCGGCCGGGACCGACTGGTCGCCGAGGTGATCCGGCGTATCGCCGACCAGCGGCTGGTGACCCTGGTCGGGCCCAGCGGATCCGGCAAGTCGAGCGCGGTCCGGGCCGGGGTGATCCCGGCGGTGCGCAAGGAGGCCATCCCCGACTCGGACCGGTGGCTGGTCGCCCAGATGGTTCCCGGCTCCCGCCCCTTCGCCGAGCTGGAGGCGGCGCTGCTGCGCTCCACCATCGACGCTCCGGACAGCCTCACCGATCAACTCTCCGGTGACGAGGCCGGCATCCTGCGCGCCGCGCTCCGGGTGCTCCCCGACGACACGGCGACGCTGCTGCTGGTCATCGACCAGTTCGAGGAGCTGTTCACCCTGGTCGACGACGAGGACACCCGCCGTCGCTTCCTGGATGGGCTGCTCGAGGCGGTCGACGAGCCCCACGGCCGGGTGCGGGTGCTGCTGACGCTGCGCGCCGACTTCTACGACCGCCCCCTGCACTACCCCCAGTTCGGTGCCCGGCTGGGGAACGGGGTGGTCAACGTGGTTCCCATGACCCCCGACGAGCTGGAGCAGGCTGCCGAGGCACCCGCAGCCCGGGCCGGGGTGCAGCTGGAGCCGTCGCTGGTGGCGGCGTTGCTCACCGACGTCGTTGGCCAGCCCGGGGCCCTTCCCCTGTTCCAGTACACCCTCACCGAGTTGTTCGACCGGCGCTCCGACGTGATGCTGGATCTGGCCGCCTACGAGGAGATGGGTGGGCTGCGGGGCACCCTGTCCCGCCGCGCCGACGAGCTCTTCGACCAGCTGTCCGAGCGTGAGCAAGCGGCGGCCCGCCAGCTCTTCCTCCGCCTGGTCACCATCGCCGACAGCGACGAGTGGAGCCGGCGTCGGGTGAAGGCCGCCGAGATCATCGCTCTCGACGTCGACGTCGTCGACCTGAAGGCGACCATCGACGCCTTCGGCTCGGCGCGGTTGCTCACCTTCGACCGGGACCACGTTTCCGGGTCGCCCACCGTCGAGGTGGCCCACGAGGCGCTGCTCACCGAGTGGGAGCGCCTGCGCGCCTGGATCGACGAGGCCCGCGACGACGTCCGCCGCCAGGCCCGGCTTGCCCTTGCTGCCTCGGAATGGCGCGCTTCGGAGCAGAACCCGGACTACCTGCTGTCCGGATCCCGGCTCGACGAGTTCGAGGCCTGGGCAGAGCTCACCACCCTGTCGCTCACCGCCGGGGAGCGGGCCTACCTGGACGCCTCGGTGGCCCGGCGGGAGGCGGTCGTCGCCGCCGAGGAGGAGCGGGCCGCCCGCGAGCATGCGCTCGACCGCCGGGCCCGGCGCCGGCTGTGGGGCCTGGCGGCTGCGGTGGTTGTTCTGGTCGGCGCCGGCGTCACCGCGCTGCTCCTGGCTCTGGCCCCCGAACCGCCCACCATCGCCTTCATCGGTGAATCCCGGTCGGACAATCCCGTCGCCCAGCAGATGGCGAACGGCTTCGAGCGGTCCGCCGAGAACGAGGATTTCGTGGCGAAGCGCCTGGAACCCACCAGCCTGCCGGCGGCAGAGCTCGCCGACCTGCTCGACACCGGCCTCGACCTGGTGATCCTCGGCACCCTCGACTTCGCCAGCATCTACGGGGAGACGCCGAATGACGTAGCGGCGCGCTACCCGGACACCCTGTTTGCGATCCTCGACGACTTCGTGCCGCAGGCGCCCAACATCGTCCGCGTTGTCGCCAAGAGGGAAGAGAGCTCCTTTCTCGCCGGCGCCGCCGCCGCCCTCACCTCACAGACCGGGACGGTGGGGATGGTGAACGCCCCGGTGCTCAGCGAATTCCGGGCCGGCTTCGAGGCCGGTGCCGCGTATGCACGGGACGACGTGACCGTCCGCACCCGTCATCTCACCGGCCATCCAAATGGTGTCTACAACGATCCCGAGCAGGCTTATGCCGCAGCCATGACCTTGCACGACCTCGGGGCCGACGTCATCTACACCGCCGCCGGGATCAGCGGAGTGGGTACGCTCGACGCCGCCGTCGCCGCCGCCGCTGAGGGTGAACGGTTGTGGGCGATCGGCGTCGACATCGACGAGTATCTATTCGCCTCTCCGGAGCAGCGCGACCATCTCCTCACCTCCGTCCTGATTCGGCGGGACAACGAGGTGCGTTCCGTCATCGAACGCTTCCTCGACGGGACCCTCGAACCCGGTCAGCTCGTGCTCGGCCTCGACGAAGGGGCCGTGGACTACTCCCCTTCGGGCAATCACCTCAGTCCTGAGGTGATTGCCCGACTCGACGAGATCAAGGCACAGATCGCCGCCGGCGACATCGTGGTGCCGACGGTTCCCGCCGGCCCGCCCAGCGACGACCCCGAGCCCGACGTGGTGATCACTGCCGTCGTTGGTGACGATGTCTGCACCTTGTCGGTGCCAACGGCCATCACCTGGGGTGACATGGTTCTCGTTGAGGTGACCAACACCGGATCCCGGCCGTACGGCTCGTGGATGACGCGGTGGAACGACGGCGTGACCGCTCCGCAGATCGAGGCCGCCGGCCTTGGGCAGTTCTCGCTCACCCCTTACTTCTCGATGGCCGCAGGCACCGAGATTGCCGCCGGCGGTTCTTCGGCGTACACCGCGCAGATGATCGATCCGGGCACCTGGGGGATCAACTGTTTCGACGATGTGACCGTTCGCTCCGCAGGGCTGTTCCCGGTCGCCATACCGCCCGGTGCCGATCCCACCGGGGTCAGCGCCGCCTACTTCGAAGCGTGGAGCGCCGGCGACGTCGATGCGGCCATGGCCCTGATCGCACCCGACTTCGATCTCTTCGATCAGTTCGCCGGTCCATCTTCGTGGGAGGCGTGGGAGGCGGTCCTGGCGTGGGACGCCGCCGAGGGCACCCAGGTCACCGATCTCGAGTGCGGCGTGCTCGAGCAGGCCGCCGACGGGGAGATCACCGTGGGCTGCCGCCACGGCACCCTGATCGCCCCCGCCCAGGCGGCGGGAGCATCCCCGGTTCAGACCACGACGGTGATGCGCGTCCGCGACGACCACATCGTCGGGATGTACGTGAGCTATGGGAACCCCGACTTCCTGCCCGTCCTGACACCGTTCAACCTCTGGATGGAAGCCAACCACCCGGAAGACGTCGCTGCAGTCGATTGGGGCAGTTGGACCGACCGGGAGGAGGCAGCCGCCGTCGGGGCGCTCTTCAAGCATTACGCCGAGGAGTGGGGCGCCTATCTGGCGGCGGAGGGTTGCACCTACGACAAGACCTGCTGATACCGCGAACCCAGGGTTCCAGTACGCCTATATGACGCCCTGAGCCCACAGAATGACGGAGGCCGGTTCCTAGGATTGTCCGCGATGACCGATCGCCCCTACGCCGCGCTCCGCGACCGCCTGGTCGGCTTCACCGGGATCATCATGATGCTCGGCGATTCCGATACCGGGAAGACCGAGCTGGCCAAGCTGCTGGTGAGCGACGCCCTTGCCGAAGGATCGACGGTGGCGTTCGTGGACGGCGACGTCGGGTCGGCGATCGCGGGGCCGCCGGCGACGACCGGGCTGAAGTACGTCACCGACCTCGCCGATCTGGATCCGTCGATCCCACCCGAGGAGATGCGTTTCGTCGGCTCGACCTCCCCCCAGGGTGTCGTGCTCTCGTACGTGGTGGCGGTGGTGTCCTTGGTCGAGGTGGCCCGACCCAATGTCGACCTGGTGGTCGTCGACACCACGGGTGTGGTCTCGGGCGTGGTCGGTCAGACGGTCCAGTACCACCTCGCCGAGCTGATCCGCCCCGACCTCATCGTGGCTCTGGAGCGAGGCGAGGAGCTCGAGCCCACGATCGGGATGCTGCGCCGCTTCCTCTCCGCCAAGATCGCCACCACCGAGCCGGCGCCCGAAGTGACGGTCCCCTCACCGCTTGCGCGCCAGGAGCGCCGCGCCAAAGCGTTCGCCGCCGCGCTCGCGCCGCCGCTGCAGCGGTGGCGGGTGCAGTCCACCGTGTTTGCCCCCACCCTGCCGGAGGGTTTCGATCCGGCACGCCTCGACGGGATGCTGGTCGGCGTCCTCGACGACGAGGGCAGGTGTCTCGGGCTTGGTGCGCTCGAACACGCCGACGGCGTCATCCGGGTGGCCACCATGCACGGCGAGGCGATGCGCGGGCTGCGGC
>CAYQZO010000122.1:0-6111 GCA_964421925.1 uncultured Acidimicrobiaceae bacterium | reverse complement strand
GGTCGGTCCGAGCTCGAGGCGGCATGGAGTGCCACCGTCTACGAGGATGTCGTGAGAATGGTCGAAGTGGAGTCGGCCAGCGTCGACATACGCGCCCTCCGCGCCGATGACGACAATGCCGGCGCCAGAGCACGGGAACAGGTCATCAAGCAGCTCGCCGACGAGTCGATCGCGGGGTGTGGATGTGGCACGGTGATCAACATCGGTGGACACCATGCCCAGAAGTCCCGTTTGATGGGGACCGACCAGGAGTGGTTGGGCGATTACCTGGTCCACTCCAGCAACGCGCTCGACGGAGCGATCATGGTCATCGGCCTTGCGTCCGCAAAGACCGAGCTCGAGCCCGGCGCCGGGGGGACGCCATGGGATGTCCGCGACAGCGCGTCACCCGACAACGAGCTGTTTCGGGTCATGGCGGAGACGTGGCCCGGCCAGACGGTGCTCCTGCCGCTCGACGACAGCGTGTTCAAGGATCGGCGAGTTGCCTTCAACTCGGAGGACGTCATCTACGACACACCGATCTACCAGCAATACGACGCGCTCATCCAGTACGGCCTCGCCCACCGGATGCCGCAAAGCTGAAAGCACCCAGCCCGCGCCTCGTCATCGTTGGGTACACTCACCGCAACGACGAGGAGGACCATTGGTAAGGGCTTACGTCCTGATCCAGACCGACAGTGGCAAGGCCGCCGACGTGGCCAACGCCATCCGCGGCATGGGCGGTGTGATCTCAACCGAGGCGGTGACGGGCCCCTACGACGTCATCGTGTTCACCGAGGCAGACGACGTCGACGCCCTCGGTCAGCTCGTGGTCACCGCCATCCAGCCTGTTGACGGCATCGTTCGCACCCTCACCTGCCCGGTGATCAACATCTGACACGATCGGCGCCTACGGACGAAGCGCCAGATCGACCAGCTCGTTGCACAGCTCGGCGTAGGTCATCCCGGACGCGATCCACATCTTGGGGAACCCGGAGATCGGGGTGAACCCCGGCATCGTGTTGACCTCGTTGACCAGAAAGCCCCGCCCGTTCTCCTCCAGGAAGAAGTCGACCCTGGCGAGCCCGCGACACTCGAGGGCCGTGAACGCTCGGGCTGCGAGCGCTCGCACCTCGGCCGTCCGTACATCGGTGAGGTTCGCCGGCACCTCGAACACCGAGTCCTCGCTCTGGTACTTGGCTTCGTAGTCGTACCACTCGTTGCCGGGGAGCACCTCGCCGGGCACCGAGGACCGCGGTCCCTCGAGCACGGCCACTTCGATCTCACGCCCATCGATGAACTCGTCCACGATGGCCTTGTCGCCATAGCGAAAGGCTTCGTCGAGCGCGTCCTTGACGCCGGCGGGTCCCTGCGCCTTGGTGATCCCCACCGATGACCCGAGCGCCGCCGGCTTCACGAACACGGTCGATCCCAGGGAGTCGACGATCCGATCGACCGATCCGGAAGGATCGTCCCGGAAGTCGTCTGATCGGACGACCTCCCACTGCGGCATCGCCAACCCGGCATGGGTCATGAGCTGGTTGGCGACGTCCTTGTCCATGGCCACCGCCGAGGCAAGCACCCTGCAGCCTACATAGGGGACGTCGGCGATGTCGAAGAGCCCCTGCACCGTCCCATCCTCCCCGTAGGGGCCGTGGAGCACCGGAAAGACGACGTCGAACTCCACCCGATCGTCCGATAGCTGCAGCGTGCCGTCGGGCACGAGGATCGAAGCCGGACGCCCTTCGGCGCGGAACGGCCGCACCGCGGGGTCGACCACGAACCACGCCCCCTCCCGGTCGATGCCGACGGGGATGACCCGATGGCCGGCCTCATCGAGGGCGTCGTAGATGGCGACCGCAGACACGCACGACACTTCGTGTTCAGCGGAACGGCCCCCGAAAAGGAGGAGCACCCGGCTCATTGGGGTGGAGGTTACCGACTACTGACTACTGACTACTGACTACTGACTACTCGTCTTCATGCCTGGGCATAGCTACCGCATGGAAGCCGCCATCCACGTGGATGACCTCGCCGGTTGTCGCCGGCGCCCAGTCGGACAGAAGCACCACCACCATCTTGGCGACCGGTGCCGGGTCCTCGATGTCCCAGTGCAACGGCGACCGCTCGTCCCACGCCGCGATGAACTGGTCGATGCCCGGTATGGAGCGGGCGGCAACGGTCGACAGCGGCCCGGCGGCGACCGCATTCACCCTGATGTTGTCCCCTCCCAGGTAGCGGGCGAGATAGCGGGTCACCGACTGCAGGGCCGCCTTGGAGACCCCCATCCAGTCGTAGCTCGGCCACGCCCAGGCATTGTCGAAGTCGAGGGCCACGAGTGATCCACCACCGGCCTTCTGCATGAGCGGTCGAAGTCCCGCGGCGAGGGTCTTGTAGGAGAACGCAGAGGTGATGAAGGCGGTCGCCGCCGACTCCGCCGGCGTGTCCATGAACGACCCGCCCAGGGCATCGTCGGGGGCGTAGGCGATGGCATGAAGCGCTCCGTCCACGGCTCCCCATTCCGCGTCGAGCTCGGCGACCAACGCATCCATGTGGTCGCGGTTGGTGATGTCGAGCTCCATCACCGGCGGTGGGTCGGGGAGCCGCTTGGCGGAGCGCTCGGTGAGGCGCAGCCCCCTTCCAAACCCGGTGAGAACGATCGAGGCTCCCTCCTCCTGGGCCAAACGGGCGGCGTGCCAGGCAATGGAGCCGTCGGTGAGCACACCGGTTATGAGGATCCGTTTCCCCTTGAGCACGCGCGCCTCCGAGAGATTCCGCGATCAAGCCTAACTAGCCGACGTTGGCCCACGCTCGCAGCCCAAGCCCCATGACGAACAGCAACAGCAGACCGTACGCAAGCGCGGGCCATCGTGCCAGCTGTGCCCGGTACACGTAGGCGATGGACAGCGTGATGGCGATCACCACACCGTAGAAGACGTGGAAGCTGTCCCCGGGCCTGGCGCCCATCGCATAGAGCGTCGCTCCGGCGGCCACCTGGATGATCATGGCACCGATGGCGACCACGGTGGCGATCCCGAACCAGCGGCCCGGTTCCCGGCCCACTACCGCCAGGCCGAGGCCCCACAGGCCGACGAGCCCGGTGGTAATCACCGAGACGTAGAACCAGTTGCCGTGGAACCAACGAACAGCGTCCATGCCGGCGCCGGATGGTAGGAGGGTGGCCACTCCTCCGCGGGTCGGGCCTACCCGGCGGCCGGCTTCGACACCTCGGCAACCTCGGCGCCGGCGGCGCGCACCAGGTCCATGACGTCGAGATAGATCGCGGCGCCCTCGACGCCCGAGGCGACCGAGACTTCGCCCCGGTCGAGCGCCGCGGCGTCGACGATCACCGGCCAGTCCCCGGAGGCGCCGAACGGGGTGATGGTGCCGCGCCGGTAGCCGGTCGCCTGGAACGCCTCCTCGGCATCGGCAAGCGACAGGCGGCGCACCCCGAGGTAGGTGCGCAGCGCCTTCCAGTCGATGACCCGGTCCCCCGGGATCAACGCCAACAGATACTCGTCCTCGCCGAGCCTCACCACCATCGTCTTCAGGATGCGGTCCACGGTGGTGCCGCGGCGCTCGGCTGCGGTGTGGATGTCGGGCGCGGCCTGGTACTCGATGACGCGGTATTCGACGTCCCCGAGCGCCCCGACGGCGGGAATCTCTTTCATGGCCCGAAGGCTAGGAGGGGCCGGGCAACGAATCAGCTGACCGCGATCGGACCCTCGATGCCGAGGACCTCCCACACGCCGTCGACCTGAGCGAGCCGGTAGTCGAACCAGGTGCCGCACAGGCCACCACACCACATCGACATGGGCACGAGCGCGCCGTCGTCATCGAAGGCGATCGGGCCCACCCCGAGGATCGCCGAGCCCTCCACGACCGGCATCAGCTCGTCGGTTTGCCACTCCTCCGGATCGTCGATCCAACGGAGCGGGGCTAGCGGGCCGAGGACGGTTTCGATGGCGGTGCGCTCGGCGCCGGTGAGCGGGCGGCTCTCACCGGCCTCTGCGCCTTCGACGTTGGCCTGGATGAGGAGCTCGGTGAACGGGTTCCCCTCGCCCCCGAAGGTGTTGTCGCTCACCACGAGCTCGTGGAGGGCGGCGGCGTAGATGGCGGCACTGTCGTCCACCTGCTCCCCCGGCGAGGTGGACGGATCAGCACAGGCAACGACCAGCACGGTGACAGCGAGTGCGATGGTGAAGGTCCTCATACGACTTCGACGGCGGTCGCGCCTGGATGGTTCCTGCTGGTAGCTGGTAGCTGGAAGCTGGCAGCTGTCTCAGATCTCCCCGAGCAGCTTCTGCCGCTTCTCCTCGTACTCGGCGTCCGTGATCACACCTTCGCGATGGAGCTCCTTGAGGCGGCGCATCTTGTCGATGGCATCGTCCCCGGCCTCCGACACGGCGGCGGCGCCGCTCTGCAGGGAGAGCGTCCGCTGTTCGCGCACGTTGTACAACACCGAGGCGAAGTTGTCCGGCCGCGGGATGTTGGCGAACCGGCTCTGCCCGGTCGTCCCTGCGGACTCGACCAAGAGGTCCCCGGCACCGAGCAGACGCTCCCAGAAGGTCTGGGAGAAGTTGACGTTGGTGATCCGCTCCAGCGGGATCTCGATGCCGGATTGGGCGATGAGGCCCTTGCGGGTGATGAGCCGTTCGGTGGTGAGGACGTAGCGGGTCACCCACCAATCGACGAGGGGACGGGCCACGAACCAAACGAATGCGGCGACGATCAGCGCAGCGACGAAGAACTCCAGCCACCCCCACGAAACCAACGACAGGGTCCAGGCGAGGACGATCAGCAGCACCAGGAAGACGAGGGCCGGTATCACCAGCAGCTTCCAGTGCTGGCGAAAGGAAGTAACGATATTCTCGTCGGCGGTGAGGGCGTCTTCGGGCCACGGCATGTGCGGATGGTAGGACTTCGCGTCGAGCGGGTCGTTCTCACTGTGGTGCAACGATGTTGGCCGGCTCGCTCCCAGGAGCGATTCGGTGACGCGAGAAACCCCGAGGAAGCCGAAGCCCCCTCGGGGTGTTCTCGATGCGGGCGGCCTTGCGACTACCCGCCCACCTTCCGGCCGAAGCCGGTCGGCGGTGTCTCTCCTGTCGACTCCGGCCCGCAGGCCGGTCCCGGTTGCTCCTTGCGGAGCCGGTGTGGTCCCCTTCCGAGGTACACCCAGGTCGGACTTCGTCGGTACCTTTCGGATCCGACCCGACCCCGAGGGGCCGGTCCGTCGCCGCTCCGGTCTCCCGGTCGCTCCGACGGAGGGCAAAGGTACGTCATGGCGCGGCCAATTGCCACTCAGATGGCTAGTTCGTTTTCGCGAGCGAAAGGGAAGTTTCGCGGGGGTCCGTGGCCCTATTTGCCCGATTCGACTTGGAGTAGTCAACTACGGTCGAACGCCGCCGCTAGGCGTGCGAGTCGACCGGGAACCCAGGCCGACCGTCCGGATTCAGAGGAGCGCATGGCAGAGGATCAGGTCCCCGCGGTCCGCAATTTCGTGGCCTTTGGCCTGATCATGGCCACCTCCATGGCGGCGGCCGCCGCGGTCGGAGTCGCCATCTTCGGCGCCCCGGGGCTCCCTCCCGAGACCTCAGAGCATCACGTCCCGTTCCATCAGCCGGACGAGGTCATCGAGATCACGCTGAGCGAATGGACGATCGATGCCATACCGGCGACGGTGACCCGCGGTGCCGTGGTCGAGTTCGTCGTGGTCAACGAAGGAACCGGTGCGCACGACTTCAAGCTCTTCGGTACCTCCGGGGTCAGTCGCCTCGAGCCCGGGAACCGGGAGTCGTTCCAGACCGGTCCGGTGCAGGGCGACATCGTTGCCTGGTGCACGATCCTCGGCCACCGCGACAACGGCATGGAGATCACATTGACGGTCGTCGACCCAGCACCGACGTCCGAAGACAAGCCACCACCGCCATGAGGAAGGCATCAAACGAGGAGGAAGGAACGAGTATGCGTCGAATAGGGATACTGCTGGCTGTGATCGCGCTGCTGCTGGTGGCCGTCGGGTGTAGTTCCGGCGGCTCCACGGTGGACGTCGCCCTCAGCGAGTGGGTCGTGAACGCGGATCCGACGTCGGCAGACGCCGGCGACGTCACGTTCAAGGCCGAGAACCTGGGC
>CAYQZO010000121.1:0-6160 GCA_964421925.1 uncultured Acidimicrobiaceae bacterium | reverse complement strand
GGCGACACCTCGTACCCGTACAGCCGGTCGAGGATGCGCCGGGTCTCCTGGGCCTCGACGAGCTCGAGGTCGAGGTCGCGCGGGTTGTTCACCGCCTCCCTGATGGCCTCTTCGGTGATCTCGTGGAACACCATGCGATGCACCGGCACCTTGGGCTTGAGCACCTCGAGCAGGTGCCAGGCGATGGCCTCACCCTCCCGGTCCTCGTCGGTGGCCAGATACAGCGTGTCGGCATCCTTGAGCGCCTTGCGCAGCTTGGTCACCTGCGACTTCGAGTCCGGAGTGACGACGTACATGGCCTCGTAGCCGTTGTCGACGTCGACCCCGAACCGGGTGTTCTTCCACGCCTCGCGCTGCTTCTCGGGAAGCTCGTTTGCCTTGGACGGGATATCCCGGATGTGACCGACCGACGACTCCACCACGAAGTCCGCACCGAGGTACTGGCCAATGGTGCGCGCCTTGGCGGGGGATTCGACGATGACGAGATTCTTGGACATGACCTGGCCTCAGGTGGTCAACGAATACGGGAGTATTAGCCCGTTGTCAAGGAAATGAAAGAATGAGCTACCAGCTACCAGCTGCCAGCTACCGGCTGTCGGCTACCGGCGTAGGCTCCCGGCAATGAACGACATCCCCGACGAGATCCTTGAGTACTACGCCCGGTTCGACGAAGACGCCCGGCTCCGCGAGGGCCTCGGCGGGCTCGAGCTGGCCCGCACCCAGGAGGTGATCCGGCGCCACCTCCCTCCCGGTCCGCTCCGGATCCTCGACGTCGGGGGCGGCACCGGCGTGCACGCCGAATGGCTGCTCGCCGACGGCCATCAGGTCGACCTGATCGATCCCTCGCCCCGGCACGTGGAGCTGGCATTGCAGCGTCTCGGCGGCAGCGACCGGTTCAGCGCCCGGCTGGGCGACGGGCGCTCCCTCGACGCCGACACCCGTTCTTACGACGCGGTGCTGCTCCTCGGACCGCTGTATCACCTTCCGGAGGCAGCCGACCGGATCAGCGCGTGGTGCGAGGCGCGCCGGGTCGCGGTCGAGCACGGCCTCGTCTTCGCCGGGGCCATCAACCGGTTCGCCTCCCTCTTCAGCGGCCTGGTCGAAGGGGAGGTGTTCGACCCCCGCTTTCGCGCCATCGTCGAGGCCGACCTCGCCAGCGGGCAGCACCGCAACCCGACCGACGAGGACTGGTTCACCACCGCCTACTTCCACCACCCCGACGAGCTGGCCGAGGAGGCCGCCGGCGCCGGGCTGCGCATCATGGAGCTCGTCGGCCTGGAGGGGCTTGCCGGATGGGAGCCGGACCTCGCCGAGCGCTGGGAGGATCCCGATGATCGGGAGACGATCCTGTTCTCGGCGCGAGCCACCGAGTCGGAGCCGACCCTGCTCGGCCTGAGCACCCACCTGCTGGCGGTGGCGACCCGCGGCCACGGCCACAGCTAGCTTCCCCATTGGTCGCGCGTACCTAGGGTGACACTGCATGTACCCCTAAGTACGCGCGACGGGAGGGACGGGAGAGACGAAGGTCACAGCCGTCCCGTGCTCGCCATCACCCGGAGCGCGTTGAGCGTGATCATCTCGTTGGGTGCCGAGCGCCCCCAGTCGACGACGTCGAAGCGGCCGCCGTCGGTACCCACACCGAGCCACCAGTAGCCGCCCGGCCGCCACCGCCCGTCGGGCAGCCGGCGCCGATCGAGCACCGCGAAGGCGTCGTCGCAGCGGGGGTCACCCGCCAGCCCCATGCGGGACAGGATCAACAGCGCCTGCAGGATGTCGTAGTGCCAGTAGGGCGGGTAGTGCAAGGCCACCCACGACGGGTGGACCACCTCCCCCGTCTCCAGGGTGCGGAACAGCCGGTGCTCCAAGAAGAGCTCGGCGGTGCGCCGCGCCGCGGCGGCTGCGGGGGCGTCACCGGTGGCGGCGGCGTACTCGTGCAAACCCCAGGCGGCGGGAAGCGACTCGTGGAACGAGGAGCGTCGGCCGGTGGCACGCTCGTCGCAGTTCCAGCCGCCATCGGGCCATTGCCACTCGATGAGCGACTCGGCGAGGAGCCGGGCGCGGGGGTCGGCGGCGAGGCCCAGCCGAGCCGCCACCGCCAGGCCGTTCCCCTCGAGAGAGGAATGGACCCGTGCCAGCCCGTCGACGACGATCGCGTCGGCGTTGTAGCTGTCGCCGGTCAACCAGTCGAGCACGGTCTCGACGGCCGCCATGGCCCGCGGCTCTCCCGCCGGAATGCCGAGCTCGACGAGCGACACGAGGCGCCAGTGGGCGCCCATCCACTTCTTGTACGGGTGCACCCCGAATCCGCCGTCCTCCTCCTGACCGACGAAGAGCGCCTTCACCTTGGGCCCGCTGAGGCGGTCATCGTCTCCCCCCTCCTCACCGAGCACGTCCCGCCTGGTGAGACGGCGAATCGCCGGCTCGTCCGATTCGAGCAGCCACTCGATCGCACGCTCGCTCAGTGGATCCATCACCGCACTCCGGCGAACGCTTCCATCACTCGGTCGACGACCTGTTCCCAGGAGAAACGAGACGCCACGAAGCTTCGGCCCGCCCGGCCCATCGCCGCCGCTCGTTCCGGGTCGTCGAGCAGCAGCATCAGACCCTCCACGATGTCGCTCACCGAGTGCACCACGAACCCGGTCTCGCCGGGCACCACCGTCTCGGGCGCACCGCCGGAGGCGCCGGCGAGCACGGGGAGGCCGGTGGCGGATGCCTCCAGGAACACCAGGCCGAGCCCCTCCACCTCGAGCCCGCCCCACCGCGACGTGCACGGCATGCAGAACACGTCCATCGAGCGGTACAGGCCGGGAAGCTCCTCCCAAGGGGGGTCGACGACGAAGCGCGTGTCCACCCCGAGGCGACCGGAGAGCCGCCGCAGGTCGGGCTCCATCCGGCCCTTGCCGACCAGCAGGACCTGCGCCGGCCGATCGAGGCGCGCCACCGCTTTGAGGAGGCGGTGCTGGCCCTTGCGGGGCACGAACCGGCTCACACACCCCACCACCGGGATCTCGTGGCCGCCCTCGGGTGGAGGCTCGAAGGTCGCGGTGTCGACGCCGGCGCCGAGGTGGTGCGCATCGAGACCGGTGAGGCGGCGGACCCGGGCAGCGGTGAACTCGCTCACGGCGAAGCGCGCGTCGGCGTCGCGCAGCGCCTTGGCCACCAGTTGGCGGGGGCCGGGAGCCGCCGCGGGGAGGGTGACCTCGGCACCGTGGGCGAGCACGCCGAAGGGCACGCCGAGCTCGGCTCGCAGCCCGGGCCCGAGGTAGGCAAGCGGATACGGGGCGCCGAAGAGAACGGCGTCCGGGCCGAATGCACCGGCCTGTTCGACCACCCAGTCGCCGGTGGCGCGGGTGGGCCACATGTACTTCGCAGTGTGCCGGGTCACCCCCGCATCCGGTGCGGCCGCCGGGTCCCCCGGGGCAAGCACGTGAATGGTGCCGGGATAGGCAGAGACCAGGTTCCCCAGGTACTGCTGGATGCCCCCCGCCTTGGGCGGGAAGTCGTTGGTCACCAGGAGCAGACGCACGTCAGGGCTGGAGCTGGGGAGGGACGTTGTAAGAGAGGAGGCGGGGGCCCCGCGAGCCGAGGACGATCTCGGTGTGGGAGCAGTTGCTCACCTCGGGCAACACGTGGCGCGACGAGAACGGTATTCCGAGCAGGGAAGCGGTGTAGGCACGCGACACCCCGCCGTGGGTGAACACCCCGATGGTGTGGGCGCCGTCGCTGGCGGCGACGATGGCGTCGATGGCGCGGGCGAGCCGCGCCCCCGCCTCGGCGAAGGTCTCGCCGTGCCCGCCCCTGGCGGCGTCGACGCCGTCGCCGTACACCCGTGCGAAGCCCGCCGGGTCGACCGCCTCGATCTCGGCTGCGGTCAGCCCCTCCCACTCCCCGAAGTACATCTCGATGAGGTCGTCGACCACCTCGACGGCACAGCCCTGGGCGTCGGCCACCGAGCCGGCGGTATCTCTAGCCCGCGACAGCGGCGACGCCGCGATCACGTCGAGCGCCGGGGCGGTGGCGGCGAGCGCTGCCGCCTGGGCGCGTCCCACGTCGGTGAGGGGGCTCTCTCCCCTGCCGTACCACCGGTGATCGACGTTGGCCTGGGTTTGGGCATGTCGGAACAGGACCACGCGCCGCTCCCGGTTGTCGATGAGGTCACCGTCCAGGTGGGTGGCGTCGTTGAAGGTTCGCACCTGTGTCCCCGGGTTGGCGTCGAGCACGATGGTGGTGATGCCGGTGTTGCGGGGCAGGGCGAGCGACCGGCGGTCGGCGCCGAGAATGGCGCCGACCAGGGCGTGGATCAAACCGCCGTGGGTGACCACCACCACCTCTTCCCCGTCGTCGATGCGGTCGGCGGCGGCGGTGAAGGCCTCCATGATGCGGGTGCGGAACTCGGACTGCGATTCGCCGCCGTCGGGCCGGAAGTCCTCGTCGGAGCGAAGCCCGTCGAGCCCTCCGGGGAATCGCTCCTCGATCTGGACGGTGGTGAGCCCCTCCCAATCGCCGAAGTGGTACTCCCTCCAGCGCTCGTCGAACTCCGGTGCTCCGAGCGGCTCAGCGCTCGTGGCTGCCCTGCCAAGGTCGGACGAGATCACCAGCGGCGGCGACCCGAGGCGTTCGGCGAGCCGGGCCACCTGGGCGCGGCCACTGCCGGTCAGCGTGGAGTCGGACTGGCCTTGCCATCCGCCGAGGGTGTTGGCCTCGGTCTCTCCGTGCCGGATGAGGGTGATTCTTCGAGTCATACCGTTCGTGCGTCGTCAGCGGCCATGCGCACGTTACGCAGAACCTAGAACAGTCCGTTGCCCACGAAGGCTGCGGAGAAGATCAGCGAGACGATGGTCATCACCTTGATGACGATGTTCATGGACGGACCCGACGTGTCCTTGAACGGATCGCCCACGGTGTCACCGACCACGGCCGCCTTGTGGGCCTCGGAGCCCTTTCCCCCGAAGGCGCCGGCCTCGATGAACTTCTTGGCGTTGTCCCAGGCGCCGCCGGCGTTGGCCATGTAGATGGCGAGCAGGAAGCCGGAGACGAGCGCTCCGGCGAGCAGCCCGCCGAGCATCTCGATGCTGACGAATCCGACGACGAGGGGCAGGGCGACGGCCAGGGAGCCGGGGATGATCATCTCGCGAAGCGACGACCGGGTGGCGATGTCGACGCACTTCTCGTAGTCGGGAGTCGCGTCGGGATCGCCGTCGCGCAGCCCGGGGATGGTGTTGAACTGGCGGCGCACCTCTTCGATCATCTGCACCGCAGCCCTGCCCACCGCCTGGATGGTCTGGGCACCGAACAGGTAGGGGAACATCGCCCCGATGAACAGCCCGACGATCACCCAGATGTTCAGGATGTCCAGGGTCTCGATGAGGGGCTCACCGGCCTCGGCGAGTTCCACGTTCACCGCCTGTTGGAAGGAGAAGAACAGGGCAAGCGCGGTCACCGCAGCCGACCCGATGGCGAAACCCTTGGCCACCGCGGCGGTGGTGTTGCCCAGCGAGTCGAGCTCGTCGGTGGCCTCCCGGACCTCGGGCGGCAGGTGGGTCATCTCGGCGATCCCACCCGCGTTGTCGGCGATAGGCCCGTAGGCATCGACCGAGACCGTGATCCCCAGCGTGGCCAGCACGCCGATGGCGGCGATCGCCACTCCGTAGATGCCGCCACCCTCGATGGCGAGGTCACCGAAGAAGAAGGCGGCGCCCATCCCGGCGGCGACCACGATCACCGAGAAGGCCGCCGACTTCATCCCCTCGGAGATCCCGGAGAGGATCACCGTGGCCGGCCCGGTCTGGGCCTGGCGGGCGACTTCCTTGACCACCTTGTACTCGTCTGAGGTGAACCACATCGAGATCCGCCCGATGATCACGCCGACGACGAGCCCGGCGACGACGGCGCCGAAGAACCCCCAGGCGTTGTCGACGCCGTCGACCCCGTCGAACATCAGCGGGGTGACGATGGCGACCCCGATGACGGTCACCAGCGCGGCCGCCCAGGTTCCCCGCTCCAAAGCGGCTGCCAGGCTGCCCCGCCCGGGACGGACGAGAAACGAGCCGATGATCGAGGCCCCCATCCCGATGGCGGCGATCATCAGCGGATACATCACCGTCTGCGGCGTGTACGGGGCGTCGGCGAGACCGAAGACGAACACGGCGAAGGTGAT
>CAYQZO010000120.1:0-6183 GCA_964421925.1 uncultured Acidimicrobiaceae bacterium | reverse complement strand
AGTCTCGGGTTGACCACTTCGTCCATCGCCCGCCCGATGAGGAAGAAACCGGAGGCGAACAGGGTGACCGCCAGTCCGGCGGGGAAGAGCAGCCACCACGCCCGCAGGCCGAACAGCGTGTAGCCCTGCGTGTGTGCGGTGTTGATCATGATGCCCCAGCTCATCGGGATGCTGAGCAGCCCGAAGAAGGACAGCGTCGCCTCGAGGAAGATGGCGCTCGTGACCTCGAACATCATGTACAGAAAGCTGAGCGGGAGCACGTTGGGCATGATGTGACGGGTGATGATGTGCCAGTTGGAGCCGCCGGCGACGCGAGCGGCGTCGTTGAACGGCTTCACCTTCACCGAGAGCGCCTGCGACTTGAGGATGATGGCGGTGCCGCCCAGGCCGGAGAGGATGCCGATGAGCAATCCGAGCTGCCACAGCCCGATCTCCCACAGCGACCCGATGACGATGAGCAGCGGCAGCAGCGGGAGGAGCAGGATCAGGTCGGCCTGGCGCATCAGCCATGAGTCCATGAAGCCGCCGTAGTGGGCGGCCACCGAGCCCACCGTCGTCGCCAGCACCACGGCGCTCACCGCGGCGACCACGCCCAGGATGAAGGCCGCCTTGGCCCCGAACATCAGCTGGGAGAGGATGTCACGACCGAACGGATCGGTGCCGAGCCAGTGCTTGGAGTTGGGCGGAGCGGGGGCCTGCGGCACCCCGATGACCATGCCCTCCTGCGGGTTGAACTCGCCGGTGATCATGGCCTCGGTAAACGACATCTGGGTGAGCGGGTCGGTGACCTCGCCGTCGGGCACCACCGTCTTCTCCAGGATCACGGAGTCGGCCCCGATCACCGGGTCGTAGATGTTCTTCTGGTCCGACCACACCGTGGCCATCAGGATGGGGTGCAGGATGGCGAGGATCCCGAAGAACACGACGAGCACGATGCCGACCACGCCGAGGCGGTTGGCCGAGAAGATCTCCCAGCTCTTGCGGAAGGACCGGCCCCACAACCGGAGCCGGATCTTCCACATCGGGTCTTCGGGGATGTTGACCTCTTCGGCAGGGACGCCCAGATCGACGAGGGTATCGGTCATGGCTTCAGCTCCTTATCCCTGCACCCGGATACGGGGGTCGAGTATTGCATACAGGATATCGGCGATGAGGTGGGCGAACAGGGCGAGGATGCCGATGAAGGCGAGCACGCCCATGGCCACCGGGATGTCTTCGTTGGTGACCGAGTTCAGCAGCAGCAAGCCGAGGCCGGGCCATGAGAACACGGTCTCGGTCACGATGCCCCCGCCGATGACGAAGGCGATGGCGAGGACGAAGGACGTCGTCACCGGCAGCATGGCGTTGCGGGCGGCGTGCCGGTCGCGAATCACCCGGTCGGGAACACCCTTGGCCCGGGCGGTGAAGATGTAGTCCTCGCGCAGGGTCTCCAGCATGGAGCTGCGGGTGAGCAGCGTGATCGCGGCGTAGAACACCAGGGTGAGGGTCGTCACCGGGAGCACGGTGTGGTAGGCGATGTCGGCGGCGTAGGCCGACATCGGGTTCAGCATCCAGAAGGCGATGATGGCCACCGCGAGCGCGGCGAGGAGGATTCTGCGCCATCTGGTCCGGTCCTTTGGCTCGGGGAGGAACCGGTTGGTGAGCCAGAAGATGAGCACCACCGCGGCGAAGGTGACGAACATGGATAGCAGCATCACGTTGAACACGTGGTTGGCCGTGTACGGGGCGTCGAACCACTTCTCCGGGTCGAGGAACTTCCCGAGCGGGAACCAGCCGAGCCGTGACCCGAAGAACCAGAGCATCAGGATGGCGAACCAGGGGTAAAAGACGGTGTACAGGATGATGCTGCCCACCATGGTGACCTTCTCGGTCTTGCTCCCCCGCTTCCAGGCCACCATCTTCCCGGACTGGAAGCCGATGACGTAGGAGAGCACGGTGGCGGTGAGGAAGAGGTAGAGAGTGCGGGGCAGCGCCTGCAGGATCAACTCGCTCACCTGCTTGCCGGTGTGATCGAAGGAGATCCCGAGGCGGAGCGTGAAGATGTTCCGGATGTAGTACAGGTACTGGAGATAGACGGGCTTGTCGAGACCGAGACGCTCCCGCAGAATCTGTTTGGCCTCGGGCGGGATGTCGGGGTTGCCGACGAACTGCTGGGAGATATCGCCCGGCTGGGCCTGCAGCAGGAAGAACAGAATGGTCAGGAAAACGATGAAGAGCAGAAACATCTGAATCAGACGTTTCCCCAGGTAGCGCGCCATCTCGCCAGCTCCTGTGTAGTGGTGGCCCGCCAACCACCTGCCTCCGACGGCGGGGCCCCGAGCATAGTCACGGACACCGGGAACCGCATGGGGTTCGAGGCTCCGCCTCAAACCCGGTATCAGGTATCAGGTATCCGAATGGTCCTGATACCTCATACCCAATACCCAATACCAAAACGGGAGGGTGCTTGCGCACCCTCCCGTCTTGTCTCAGCTAATCGAGCGCTACTTCACCACTGTGCCCTGCATGCCAGCCAGGTTTTGAATCCCGGACAGCGTGCCGGTGAAGGGGTAGTTCAGTGAGTTGTTGTAGAACTCGGTGATCGGCGTATCGAACAGAACGACGTAGGGGAGATCCTCAGCGAGCTTCTCCTCCATCTGCCAGATCAGATCGAAAGCCGCAGCTTGATCGGTCTCGGCGAACATGGCGTCGGCGATCTCGTCGAACGCAACATCCGAGTATCCCGGAGCGTTCCCGCCGTCGTCGACCTCAGCGAAGTGACGGGTGTGGAAGAACGACTCGTGGAACGTCGGCCATGCCGGGTTCCCGAGGCTCCAACCCAGGATGAAGGTGTCGAAGGTGATCTCCTCACCGATCCCGGGCCACACCTTGGCCACGATCGTGTTGAAGTCGGTCGGGTTCGCCTTGGCGTCCACACCGAGCTGCTCCATCCAGCCCTCGATCCACAGCGCCGCAGTAGCGCGCAGCGGGTCGTAGGAAGCAGGCGGAGCCATGATCTCTATCTGGGGGAGGACGGTGCCCTCGGGGTCGGTGAGACCCGCACCCGGAGCTGTGATATTGCCGTCCTCGTCCCTGGTCGGATCGGTCTGCCAGGTGAAGCCACCGGTCTCGAGCGTCTCGTACGCCAGGTTGATGCGCTCCTGCTCGGACAGACCTTCGTACTGCGAAGCGATTGCCTCGGCCCGCTCGTCGTCGTACCAGGCGAGGTTGCCCTCGGGCACGAGCACGTAGAGCGGGAAGGCCACGCCCTGCAGCACGTTCTGCGTCAGGAACTCCTTGTCGATCATGTACGCAACTGCCTGACGGAAGGCCTGGAACTTGCCAGGGCTCTTCCGCAGGTTGAACGCCAGATACCGGAACCCGTTGGTCGGGTTGACGGTCACGTCCAGGTTGTCGGCCTCCAGGCCCTGCTGACGCAGACCCGGGGACACGCCGAGCGGGTTGATCCAGTAGTCGATCTCCCCGTCGGCGAGGGCGAGCATCGCTGCCGCCTGATCACCGTAGATCGTGAACGCAGTGCGATCGAGGTAAGGACCCTCGGTGTACTGGACGGCGACGTTGCCGCCACCGGAGCCGTAGTACAGCTCATCGTTCTGCGCATAGGAGCCGTCATCCCAGAACGTGTGGGTCTGACCGGCGTTGGCGTAGTTGTTGTTCTTGATGTCTTCGACGAACGCACCCTCTTCACGGCCGTTGTAGGACACCGGGCCGCCGGAGAGGTCACCGACCTCAACCGCGTCCGCAGCGTAGATGACCGAGGCAGGATCCTCACTGGCGAGGGCCTCCTGCACCACGGACTCCCACGGGGCCTTGGGCATGATCGAAGCAACACCGACGTTGTGTGGCCACACCGCGGCGCCGGGCTTCGAGTCGAAGGTGAACTTCACATGAGTCGGGTCGACCGCTTCCACGTCGAGCAGACGCGGCGACGAAGTCTCGGTGTACGGATAGTTGCTGATCCAGTCACCACCGAGGCCCGCATCGCGGACGGTGGTGAAGGTGAACACGATGTCGTCGGCGGTCAGCAAGCTGCCGTCGGACCACGTGTAGTCACCGCGGATCTCCTGGGTCACCGTCCATACATCACCCTCCTGCACCGCTTCCGCGGGCAGGCCGACCGCGACGTCGGGAGCGACGACGAGGCCGGGGTAGGCGATGGTGAACAGACCGGGCTTGGTCGGTCCGAACACGTACTGCATGTACACGGTGCCATCGGGCCCGATGTACGACCAGTAGTTGTTGGACACGATGTCCGAGGTCATACCTACGGTGTAGGTGAACCCGGACGGCGCCGCGGTGGTGTCAGGTGCTGCCGTAGTGTCGGTGCCTGCCGTCGTGGAGGGGGCGACAGTGGTGTCTCCACCCTCATCGTCGGACGTGCACGCAGCCGCTACGAGAGCGAACGCAACCAAGAGCACAACGAGAGCGATCGGGCGATTCCGCCACAATCGAGTCAAGTTTTGCCTCCTTGTTTGTCAGCTGATTCTCAGCTGCTGTCAGCGCGAAAGGATCGTGGTCATCGCCCCGACCGGGGTCAGGCCAGCATCCACGTCAACAAGAGCGTGGAGATGGCGAACAGAATCGATGCCACCACGGTGAGGCGATCGAGATTCCTCTCGACCACCGTTGATGCGGAGACGTTTCCACCGCTCATCCCGCCGCCGAACATGTCGGATACGCCCCCACCACGCCCTGCATGGAGCAGGATCAGGAAGATGAGCGCCACGGAGATGAGCACCTGGAAAACGGCGACGAATCCGTCCAAGACCTCGAACCTTTCTCAACCAATCGGCCCGCGTACGGAACGGGCCTGTAAGGCGCGAGTATGACGGTGCCCGCGTTGTAGTGCAAACGATTGCTGGCACTTTGTGCCAGCAATCGAGTTGAGCGTTGAACGTTGAGCGTTGCCCGATGAACGGAGAACGCTCAACGCTCAACGGGGAACGCTCTATCCCGCTTCCGCGGCGACAGCCCGCGCCGCCCGTTCCGCTTCGTCAGGATCTCCGAGGTATTCGCTGCTGATCGGCTTCAGGTCGCCGTCCAGGTGGTAGAGCAGAGGGATCCCGGTGGGGATGTTGAGGTCGGCGATGTCGTCGTCGGAGATGCCGTCCAGATGCTTGACCAACGCGCGCAGGCTGTTGCCATGAGCGACCACGAGCACGGTCCTGCCGGCGCGCAGGTCGGGCACGACCCGGTCGTACCAGTAGGGCAGGACGCGGTCCACCACGTCGGCGAGGCACTCGGTGGCCGGCATCAGCTCGGGCGGCATCCATGCGTACCTCGGGTCGTGGGACGGGTGCCTCGGATCCTCGGGATCGAGCGGCGGGGGGCGCACGTCGTAGGAGCGACGCCACAGGTGAACCTGCTCGGCGCCGAACTCGGCTGTGGTCTCCTTCTTGTTCGCACCCTGCAGCGCTCCGTAGTGCCGCTCGTTGAGCCGCCAGTCCTTGTGGACCGGCAGCCAGCCGAGCTCCATCTCGGCGAGGGCAACGCTGGCCGTGTCGATCGCCCGCCGCAGCACCGACGTGTGCACCACGTCCGGCGCGAGCCCCGACCCACGCATCGTGGACCCGGCCCGGCGCGCTTCGTCGATCCCGTGCTCGGTGAGCTCGACGTCGGTCCACCCGGTGAAGGTGTTCTCCAGGTTCCACACGCTCTGTCCGTGGCGCAGCAGGATCAGACCGGAATCAGACATCGTTCACGCTCTCGATCGACATCCGGCGCAGCCGCCACAGCGGGGTGAGCAGGCCGCTGCGCGACGGCAGGTTGACGGTCAGTTCCTCCTCTTCCTCCGGCGACAGCAGTTGAAAGTGGCGGGCGTCGCAGTCGCGGATCGCGGCGGCGACGGTCTCCCGCGCCAACCGGTTCGCGGTCTCCTCGTCCTCGCCGGCAACGACGACGACGAGCCGCACGTCCCCGATGTCGAGGCGCACCTCGACCTCCACCTCGACGATGTTGCCCGCCTCCTTCAAGGCGTCGACGACGGCATCCACGTGGCCGGTCAGACTGTCGTTCTCGTCCCACGGGATCGGCCTGGCGACGGCGAAGTCGCTCTCCACGCGCAGCAACGAGGTGGTCATCCCCAGTACCGGACGATGGCGGCGAACACGTCGGGATCGAGGCTGGCGCCGCCGACGAGCGCCCCGTCGATGTCGCTCTTGGCCATCATCCCGGTGATGTTGC
>CAYQZO010000119.1:0-6220 GCA_964421925.1 uncultured Acidimicrobiaceae bacterium | reverse complement strand
ATTCCCGACCGAAGAGGAGGGCGTCCCCGCTCCCATACGCAATGTCGGTGTACAGCTCGGAAGCGTGCGGGGTGAAGGCGATGACCCGTGGCGGCTCCACCGACTCGAGGAAGCTGGCGAAGTCCTCGTGGACGGCGACCTCGGCGTACTCGCGGTAATCGAGCCCGGCGCGGCGCAACCTGGCGTCGTCCAGGGTGAACCCGAGCGGCTCGATCAGATGGAGCTCGTTGCCGGTGTTGACGCACAGCTGCATCAGATTTCCCGTGTTCGGCGGGATCTCGGGGCGGTGGAGGACAACCCGGAACACGGTTCACTCAGTCCTCGGCTCGCGCCGACTTCTCGAGGAGCAGGATGAAGGACAGGGCGGGATCCTTGGACTGGATGGTCTGGGCGGCGTCCCAGTGCTCGTCGAGCGTCTTGTGGATCCAGGCGTTGAGGTCACCGTGGAGCATCCATTTGTAGGGGACGTCGTGCAGGTAGGGCGGCCGGCCCCCGAAGGCGCACAGCCGGATCCTGGTCCCTGCGGGGTGGAAGGCCTCGCCGTCCTCGAGCAGCTGGTCGACGATGTCCTGAGCGACCTCGTCCTCCAGCCACCCGAAACGTCGCAACGCGGCGGTGAGCACGACCGGGTCCCTGGCCGAGGAGTTGAGTTCCGCCTTGCCTTCCTTGACCTCGGCGATGATCAGGTCGAGGCGGCCCTCGTCGACATCGAGGGCGGGGTCACAGGCGATGATGGGTTGGGCAGCGGGGTCCCCTTCCCGGTAGCGACCGGCCCCGGGATGGCGCATGGCGAGCACGTCGACATCGGTGACGGTGCGGTACTCGCCGCTGGCCAGCATCTCCACCACCGGGAACTCGGTGACGGTGAAGTATCCGTTCATGTACAGGTAGGCCTGGACCAGGGACACCGCGGTATCCATGGCGGCGAGCCTACCGACGGTCGCCGGGTTCGCAGTCCCGGCCCCTAATCTGCGCCCCGATGGACTTCTCCTTCTCCGAGGAACACGAGGCCTTCCGCAAGGTCGTGCGCGAGTTCGCTGACGCCGAGATCGCGCCCTACGCCGAAGAGTGGGACCGCACCCAGCAGTTCCCCCTCGATGCCGTGCGCAAGATGGGCGACCTCGGCCTGTTCGGGCTTCCCTTCGACGAGGAGTACGGAGGGTCGGGCGCCGACTTCACCTCGCTGTGCATCGCCATCGAGGAGCTGGCCAGGGTCGACCAATCCATCGCCCTCACCCTGGAGGCCGCCACCGGCCTCGGCATCAACCCCATCCACGAGTTCGGCACCGAGGAGCAGAAACGGAAGTGGCTTCCCGACCTGCTGGCGGGGCGAGCCGTTGCCGGCTTCGGCCTCACCGAACCCGAGTCGGGTTCGGACGCGGCGGCGACACAGACCAGCGCCGAGCTGGACGGCGACGAGTGGGTCATCAACGGGTCCAAGGCCTTCATCACCAACTCGGGCTCGGAGATCACCTCTCTCGTCACGATCACCGCCCGCACCGGGCCCGACGAGATCTCCAGCATCATCGTGCCGACCGGGACCCCGGGCTTCGAGGTGGAGCCGTCGTACCGCAAGATGGGGTGGCGGGCATCGGACACCCACGGCCTGGTCTTCACCGACTGCCGGGTGCCGGCGGAGAACCTGCTCGGGGAGCGCGGACGCGGCTTTCGCCAGTTCATGTCCACGCTGGACGACGGGCGCATCGCCATCGCATCTCTGGCCGTGGGCGTGCTGCAAGCCTGCCTGGAGGAGTCCCTCGCCTATGCCAAGGAGCGCAAGTCGTTCGGCAAGCCGATCGGGAGCTATCAAGGCGTTGCCTTCAAGGTCGCCGACCTGGAGGTGATGACCGAAGCGGCGCGGCTCCTCGTCTACAAGGCGGCGTGGCTCCGGGACAACGGCTATCCCGCCACCCAGGCCGCGGCCATCGCCAAGCTGTTCGCGAGTGAGGCGGCGGTCACCGCTACCCGGGAGGCCACCCAGATCTTCGGCGGCTATGGCTTCATGGACGAAACCCTGGTGTCGCGCCACTACCGGGATGCCAAGGTGCTCGAGATCGGTGAGGGCACCAGCGAGGTGCAGCGCCTGGTGATCAGCCGCGGCCTCGGCCTACCCGTCGAGTAGCGCTTCCCGCTCCACGTACGGAGCGAGCGCCTCCAGGTCGGGGACCACGCCAACGCCCGGATCGTCCGATGGCGTGATCCACCCGTCGAACACCTGCCAGGGCGGCGTACCCGTTGCCGTCCCCAGATACCAGGCGTCGTCGGCGACGTCGGAGTGGATCGCGCCCGGGAGGGTTGCCACCGCAAGGGTGTGGGCCCGCCCCACTGCGGTCTCCACCAGCCCGGACGCCTTGATGCGCAGCCCGGCGGCCAGCGCCAGGTCGTGAATCACCCGACACGCCTCCAACCCGATCCGGCCCGGCTTCACGGCAACAACGTCGGCGGCGCCGGCTTCGATGACCGCAACCGCCGATTCCACCGAAGCGATGGGCTCATCGACGACCACGTCGGCGACGAGCTCGTCGCGCAACCGGGCGTGATCCTCGAGCGCATCGGCGGCAAAGGGCTGCTCCACGTAGGCGACATCGAGCCCATCCATGGCAAGCAGCTCGTTCCGCTGCTCCCAGGCGAACGAGCCGTTGGCGTCGACGCCGATGACGACGTCCGGAAGCCGCTCCCGGACCGCTGCCACCCGGTCCACCGCGCCGGGCTCGATCTTGACCTTGACCGCCGCAGCACCCGTCGCCTGCACCTGATCGGCCGCGTCTCCATCGAGGCCGACGGCCACCGAGGTGGGCACGGGGCGCGAAGAGCCGCCGATCGTCGCCCACAGCGGCACCCCGGCCTGACGAGCGCGCCGGTCCGTGTCGGCTTCTTCCACGGCGGCTTTGGCGGATGGGGTGAGTGCGCCTCCGCTCGTGAGGCTCTTCCACACCCCCTCGGCGGTGTCGGGAGTCACTCCGGGATAGGGAGCTGCCTCACCCCACCCGGTGACGCCCGCTTCGGTGGCGGCGACCAGCACCACCGTTCGCTGTTCGATGCCACCTGCCGCGGTGGCGAAAGGGCGGGTCAGCGGGATGGAGAGCCGGTACAGCCTCCTCACTCGGCGCGACTACCGCCGCCGCCTCGGCTCGTCCCCACCTGCGCGGTTCCGGTGGCCGGGCACTGCCAGGCCGGCGCCGCCTCCCCCTCGGGTCCACCGATGGCCACGATGTCCCCGTCGGCGGTGGCGAGATAGATCACGCCGTTGGTGACCGCCGGTGCGCCCACCACCCTCGAGCCGCCTTCATCCCACGTCCACACCAGCCGCTCAGATGCAGAGATGCCGTCAGCGGACGCATCCAGTGCATACAGCGAGCCGTCGGTGCCGCCCAGGTACACCATCCCGTTGGCCACGGTGGGCGATGCGGCGAAGTTGGTGCCGGCGAACTCCGGCGAGTCGGGAGCCGGCCACCCCCACAGCACGGGCTCGGCAGCGCCCGCCTTCAGGGCGAGGATCCCCGTCGGGAAGACCTGGTAGACGATGCCGCCGTTGACCGCGGGCATCGTCTGCAGCCCTCCGCTCGGGTTGACCGTGAGCTGACTGAGGTACTCGCAGGTGTCGGCCTCGAGCACGTACACCGACCCGTCCCGGTTGGCCGCGAACACAACGCCGTCCTCGACGACCGGCGTCAGGAAGTCCTGCAGCGACGGGATGTCACACACCAGCGCCTCCCGGGTCTCGGTGTCGAGCATCACCAGTTCCGGGCCGACGCCGAAGTACAACTTGCCGTAGGTCAGGGTCAGGTCGGTGCTGATCGGGCGGCTGGGATCGGCGCCATCAGCCGGCCACTGCCAGATCGGGTCCAGGCTCTCGTCGTTGGAGTGCGGGTCGAGCGCATAGACATGACCGTCGCGCGAACCCACGTAGAGCTCGGCGTCGCCGACGACCGGGTTTCCGCTCGGCTCCACCGGTGTGCGCCACCGGAAGTTGCCGCTGTCGCCTTCGAAGGCGTACAGATAGGGGCCGCGGGTGGCCACGTAGACCCACAGCGAGCCCTCGCTCCCGGCAAGGCTTCCTTGGACGGACTGGCTGGTGCCGGCGACGGCCAGGATCTCGTCCTCGACCTCGAAGGGCCGCGACGTGCCCAGCTGCCGGTTGATGAAGAAGAGCTGGCGGTCCTGGCCGGCGATCACGTTCTGCAGGAGCACGACGGGGCCGGAGGCGAAGGTCCCGCCGGCGTCGTCGTTGCGCCAGTAGTACCCGGCCTTGTCGACCACCCCGGTGGCGGTGGAGGCCCCGGTACGGCACGCGCTTCCGGCCAGGGTCAGGTACTGGCCGCCGGCTGGACGGTCGGGAGCGGCGAGCAGCGTCGCCTCGGGGGGCGGCTCCGTGGTCGTCGGCGGCTCGGTTGTGCCGGGCTGGTTGATCGCAATCGGGCTCGCCGGGGCGAACAGGGCCAGCGCCACCGCCCCACCCAGAAGGCTCAGCCCCACCACGGCGGCGGCAATCGCCAGCCAGCGGGCCCCGGTGCGGACCCGACGTCGCACCAGCCCCTGCTCGCGGCGCTGCGCCGGGCTGAGGGTGGTGTCGGGATCGGCCAACCCGGCGGCGGCCATGGCGGCGTCCAGGTCGGCCTGGAGCGCGGCAGCAGCGGCTGCGAGCTCCTCGTCGACCACCTCGGGGGCGGCGAGGGCGGCTGCGATCTCGGGTTGCGCCATCCACGCCTCTTGCCAGGGTTCCGGCACGTGACGAGCGGTCTCCTTGATACGCGAGGCCACCGCGGCGCTCGCCGGATCGTCCCACAAGCCTCCGGCCTCGATGGCCAGGGCGGCCGTGGTGGGGATCCCGAGCTCGAGGGCGAGCCCCGCCCACTGGCGGGCGAGGTCCTCGTCGCTTTCGACCCTTGCGCGCATCGCCATCAGCTCGGCGGCGATGTCGAGCCACTGCGTCTGCAACAGCTCGTCGGTGAGGTCTTCGGCCTCGGTCTGCGGCCACTCTCCGCCGGTTGCGGCAAGCAGGTTGAAGCGGAGCGCCTCGATACGCAGCCGCCACCGCCACCCGTTGATCCCCTCCGGGGTGGCAACAAGCGCTCGTTCGACCTCCTCGGAGGCTTCGTCGTGGCGCCCCAGACCGAGCAACGCCCGCGCCCGCAGGTAGCGGGCGGCGTTCTCCCAGGCCGGGAGCTGCTGGAGGACGTAACCGAGCATGGCGTCGGCGGCGCGAAGCGCCTCCTCATAGGCGGCGAAGCGGCCGGCACCCTCTGAGTGCGCCATGTGGCCCAGGAAGATCGGCCCGCCGGTGGCGGTCTGCTCGGCGAGGTCGATGGCGGTCTCCACCGACTCCAGCCCCGAAGAGGCTTGGCCGTGCATGAACTGGGCCCGGGCAAGCCAGGCGCCGGTGTCGGCCTTCTTGGCCAGTCCGGCGATCTCCTCGGCACGGCCGTACGCCCGCTCGAAGAGCGGTACCGCCTCCACGGCCCGGCCCCGGTCGAGGGCGATGCGGGCCGTGTTCTCGGTGGCGAGGAAACGTTGGAAGGGGTTCCCGACCTCTTCCAGGATGGCGGCACCCCGCTCCTGGGAGACGTCGGTCTCGATGGGGAAGCCGATCCGCTGCAGGATCCTGGCGTGGAGCAGCATGAGCGATCCGGCCTTGGCCGGCTCTCCGATGTCGGTGGCCTCGGCGATCCCCTCAGCTGCCCATACTTCGGCGGTCTGGGAGTGCTGCCGGTTGTCCTCCCCGGCGGCGAGGAACCCGAGCGCGTCGACGCGGGCGGCTCCCTCCAGCTTCTTCAACGCCACGTGCAAGTCGGCGGCGGCCCGATCGGTCCATCCTGCGGTCTGGTAGTACTTGGCCCGCTCCAGCCGGAGCCGGCCCTCCAGCTCCGGAGTGCCGACACCCTCCTCGGCGATGGCGTCGAGGGCGGCGTCGATGAAGGGAAGGGCCTCTGCGGTGGCGCCCCGCTCAATGGCGGCGTTGAGGGCCTCCTCGAGCAACGGTATGGCGGCGGCGGCGTCGCCCGCTTCGAGGTGGTAGGTCCCCACCAACCCGGGTGAGCGCTCACCGTATCCGGCCTCGGTGAACGCCCTGGCCAGCTCGGCGTTGAGGTGCGACGAGCGCACCGCCCCCAGACCGGCGGCAACACGGGCGGCAGAGCCGGCGCTGGTGGGCGAGAAGCCATCCCGGGACTGGACGAGCAGACCACGATCGACCAGCCCCTCGCCGACGGTGAGCGCACCA
>CAYQZO010000118.1:0-6231 GCA_964421925.1 uncultured Acidimicrobiaceae bacterium | reverse complement strand
GTCATTGGCCAGGTCGAGCTGATCGGCGAGCGGCAGCTCCGGGAACACCGGCAGACCGCGGATCTCGATGAGCGGTTGATACTCAGCAACCCCATCGGCGAGTGCCACCTGGCGGGTGAGCTCGACGGCGGCGAGCGAACTCCCATCGGGTGACAGAACGAGGTTGTCCACATTGGAGAAGAACTCGAAGCGGACGCCGCGGTCCTTCATCGCCTCGTACATGGGCGCGAACACGACGTCGCCCATCCCCGCCTGCATCTTCCAGAAGACGGCGCCCTTGTAGTCGAGGAAGAACCGGTTGGACAGCAGCACCCCGGTGCCTGCTGAGAATCGGGCGTTGTCCGGATCCCCACCCTCGTAACCGAAGGCAAGGTCGTACACGCCCCGCATCAGCGGCGAGTCCAGGGTCTCCTCGGAGGCGCCGTGGCTGCGCATCCAATCGCGGTACTCCAGGTCGTCGATGGCGGCGAAGCCGCGGGGATCGGTGAGCAGGCCGTCCGCCAGGATGCCCCGAACCGTGGTGAGGACGATGTCGCCGAGCGCACGCAAGCGACGGGCAGCGCCGTCGCCGGCCGCCGCCTGTTCCAGCGCCTCGTTGAGCTGAACGAGCAGCGGCTCCAGGACCTCCAGCCGGGGCACGCGGTCGGCGAGCAGCTCCTGCTCGATCCGTGCCATGGCGCTGAGCTCGGCGGCGGCGGCGATCCCGGTCTGGAGCACCCGCTCCACCAGGGCCCCGGGTGTGGTCGCCCCCCGCCGGGGTGTGGCGGTCAGCGTGGCCTTGCCCGCCGTCGCGGCCCGGGGAAGCGAGGTGTAGAAGTCGGCCAGGAGCGCCACGACGCGGCGGACGAACTCGGCGACGCCCATCGGTGCGGTCCCGGCTACCGGTTCACCAGGGAGCTTGTCGTTCTCCTGAAACACCGCGATCCACTCCCGCCACTCCTCGCCGAAGTACTCCTGGAGGCCGACCGTGCTCGCCGGGGCGAAGGCGTCCGTCCAGGTGCCGATGGGCACCTCCGGCGCCCGTGTCGGCCGGTCGAGCGCCGCGTACACCTCGCGCATGACGCGGAACGCGTTGTCGTAGTAGCCGAGCCAGACGTGGAGGCCGTGCTCTTCGATGCGCCCGTTGGCCCCGCGATGGCTTGCCCCCTTCCCGCCCAGTCGCCATCCCCGCTGGTACACGGTGACGCTGTCGACCCGCGCGGCGAGGGAAGGGTCGGAGAGCCGCCACGCCGCCGCCATCCCGGCGACGCCCCCTCCCAGGATGACGATGCGCCGGCCCGGCATGCGCGCCTAGGCGCCGAGAAGCCGGCTGGCCTCGCCGGCCTCCGGGTAGGCATCGGGGTCGGCGATGGCGGCGAGGGCTTGCTCCAGACCGGGCCGGGCACTGTCGGGGCGGACGTCGTCGGGCAACGCCATGAGGTCGAGGGCGGCGCGCAGCCCATAGAGGTGGGAGCCTTGCCGCCCCGCGATCTCGTAGGCCTTCTCCAGGTCGCCGATCCCGTACCACGGGTCGCCCTCAGCGATGCGGAGCCGGCCCCGCATCCGGTAGATCTCGGCCTCCTGGATGCGCTCGTCGGTGGCGTCGCCCTCGGCGATGGCCTCGTCGAGGAGGGCGAGCGCCTCCTTGGCCTGGCCGACCGCCGCCCGCACCTCGGCCTCGGCGGCCATGAAGAAGGGCTGGTACGAAGCCACACCGAGGTCGGCGACGCGCTTGCGGGCCTCCGTGACGGCGTCGGCGGCTGCCTCGCTCGGTTCGAGCAGGCCCTGAGTGACCGTCCGCTGTGCATCGGCGATGCGGAGCCACATGTCGAACCCGTGCCGGTCGGAGAGCAAGTGGGTGGCGGTGAAGCCGTCGAGCGCCTCCTGGTAGCTGCCGGCGAGCTGATGGACCCACGCGTCGTAGGCGAGCAGCCACGCCCTGGTGAACTCGCTACCCGGGTACTCCAAGCGGTCAAGGCGGGTCTTGGCGGCGGCGACCACGTCTCGCGCCTTGCCCGCCTCGCCCAGGGCCCAGTAGATGTGGGCCATGTAGGCCCAGCATGCCACCAGTGGGTCCTGGGGCAGTCGCCAGGCTTCGAAGACCTCGGGCTGGCCCGCGGCGGCCCTGGCCTCGAATTTGGCGAGGGCCTGCTCGTACCGTTCCCGGGCCCCCGTGTAGTCGCCGGTGAAGTAGGTGTGGACCAGGGCGAACGCCTCGTACTCGGCGTCGATCTGCGGGCCGACGAACGGATCCTGTTCGACGATGTTGCGTACCTGGTTGAGCAGCTCCATGGCCTGGGGACGGGCGCCGGTGATCTCCTTGAACGCGCCGAGGGCGAACAGGACCGAGGCCCGCTCCGGCATCCCCGCCATCACCGCGCTCAGCTGCTCGCTGCGCTCGTAGTCCTCGTTGGCGTGCGGCGACCCGAACCCCTCGATGGCCACCCACGCGGTCCCCCTGGTCAGCCTGGCCAGCAACTCGGCGAACGGGTTGGGCCCGTCCGGCCACCCTTCCATGAGCTCGATCGCATGGTCGAGGATGGCGAGCGCCTCCAGGTTGGCGCCTCGGGAAAGGGCGTAGCGGCCGGCGGCGATGTGCCAGGGCACCGCCTCCTGCATCCTGGCGCGTTCCAGATGGTGGGCGATCGGCCCGGCGGCGGGTGCGACCGCGGCGTCGGCGGTGGGGTCGGCGTTGCCGTGGCGGGCCACCAGCTCAGCCCCGATGCGGCGATGGGTGTCGACCCTGGCCTGGTCGCTCATCGTGGCGTACGCCTCGTCGCGGATGAGCACGTGGCGGAATTGGACCAGGTGGTCGTCGGGCTCGGGGGGGAGCAGCACACCGGCGTCGACAAGCGAGGCGATGCCTTCGCGGATGTCGGCGTCGTCGCGCTCGGTGACGGCTCCGAGCAGGGTGAGGTCGACCCGGCGTCCGATCGCGGCGGCCTGCTGGGCGAGCGGCAGGTCGACACCGGGGCTCTCCAGGCGGGTGAGCAGGATGTCGTGGAGCTGGTCCGGTGTGAGCCCGGCGGCCAGTTCGCCCTGTGCCCGGAGCTCTTCGAGTCTGGTGAGGAACTCCGGGACGGTCGCAGCGGTGCGCACCACCTCTTCGACGTAGAGCGGCACGCCGCCGAGGTCGGTGAGGAGGTACTCCAGCATGGCGTCGTCGGGCCTGGCGCTCAGGTCGATGGAGCGAGCGAGCTCCAGGGTGGCGTCGGCATCGAGTGGCCCGATGCCGAGGTGGCGGACGCCCTCGTGCTCTCTCCAGGCCATGAAACGCTGCCGCCGGGCAGCCCAGCCGCCCCGATCTTTGGTGGCGAGCTCGGTGGGGGAGGCGGCGAAGGCTTCGTCGCGAATGGTGAGGACGAGGAGGACGTTGGGGGCGATCCGCTCGTCGAGGACGCGGTCGATCAAGGCAAGCGTCGAGGGCTCGGCCCAGTGCAGGTCCTCGATGAGCAGGACGAGCGGGGCGGCGGCGGCGAGCCCTCGCCACCAGGCGAGCACGGCATTCATGGTTTCCACGAACAGCTTGTCCGGCTCCATCCGCAGGGCTTCGTACAAGCCGGGCCGGATGTCGAGGAGGGGGGCGAAGAGCGGTACGAGGGGTTGGCGGGACTGCTCGTCGGCGAACCCGGCGAGTTCGAGCTCGGCGACCAGCCCCTTGAGGCGAACCTCGGAAGGAGCGTTCGGGTCCGGTGCGGCGACCCGGGCCAGCATCCGGCCGATGGGATGGAACGTCGCCGACGTCTGATACGGGGAGCTCTCCCCTGCCCTGGCCAGCCCCTCGCTCTCGCCCAGGTCGAGCGCATAGCTGGCCAGGCGCGACTTGCCCATGCCGGCCTCACCGCTGATCAGCAGCACCGGGGGGCCCTCGGCGCCCAAGGCGGCGCCCCACATCGTGCGGATGGTCTGCCGCTCGGGCTCGCGCCCGACCAGCGGGGTGAGGCTTCGTGCCGCCGGGGCGGCGCCGATGACCCTGAACAGGGGGGTTGCGGTGGTGAAGCCCTTCAGCTCGAATGGGCCGCGCTCTTCGAAGAGGAAGTCGGCCCCGAGCTGCTCCCGGGTCGGCTCACCGACGAGGATGGTGTCGGGATCGGCGACCGCCTGAATGCGGCCGGCCCGGTTGATGGCCTTGCCGACGATCTCGGCATCCTGATATCCCTCGATCAGCTGGACGCGCCCGCTGTCGATGCCCACCCTCGCCTGAACGGTGAACCCGTGGTGGCGCTCCATCTCGGCGGAGAGCTCGGCGACGGAGTCGAGGATCTCCTGGGCGGCGAGCACCGAGCGGCGGGCGGTTGCCTCCATGGCGTGGGGGAAGCCGAAGGTGGCGGTCACCCCGTCGCCGGCGACGTTCTTGACCAGGCCCGCGTACTTGTCGATCGCCCGCCGCGCCGCCTTCTGGTACTCGCTGACCAGGTGGGGCATGGCCTCGGGGTAACCCTCGGAGAGGGTGGTGAAGCCGACCAGGTCGACGTCGAGGACGCTGATCCAGCGGGATTCGGCTACCGGCCGCGTGCTCTCGTCTTCCCCCATCGGACCCCTCTGCTAGGCCGCCGGGTGCTCGTCGATGGGAAAGATGTGGCCGTAGTTGGTCGCCTTCCCACCGCCGGTCGGGGCCAGCTTCAGCTCGAGGTGATACAGGCCGTTGACTACGTCGCTGGCATCGAGCTCCACCGTCACTTCGTGGGTGCCCGCGGCCACGGTCGGCGGGTACAACGCACCGACCTTGGGCTTCATCTTCTTGTCGTTGATGTTGCAGCAGTCGACCACGGAGAGGGTCACCTCTTCGGTGACGGTCACCGGGAAGCTCTCGAACCGCTGCTCAGGTGCTTTTGGGCTGCCAATACCCCCCGGCAGCCACAGGCTGATCCAGCTGATCGTGTCCTCGAAGACCTGCTTCACGCACTGGGTGTACTCCGAGGTGACGGTGCCCGCGTCGAGGGTGCCGTTCTCTGCGTTGTCCAGGAGCCGGTTCCACCGGTCGGTGTGCTTCTTCCACGACTCGGCGAGGTCGTCGACGACCTGATTGCTCCGGTCGTTGAGGTCCTTGGCCGTCATCCGCGGCGGGATCTGGCCGGGTCCTTCCTGTCTCGGCATCGGTAGCTCCTTCCGGGGACGTGGTCCTAGGGTTTGTTCTGATTGTTGCAGACCGCACAGCACGCCATCTTTCGCGCCACGCGAGCCCAGCCGAGCTCGCACATCCAGGGCACCAGCACGTTCGACATTTGGCGAAAGCGGACGGTCTTCTGTGACGAGACCCGAACCCGGTCGGGATTGCCGGCCTGGCGTTGGGCCAGCATGAACCCGTGATCGACGTCGACTTCGGCGTCTTCGGATCGGTTGAATTCGAAGGTCATGCCCACGGCGTCGAGCGGGGGCTTGGCGGGATTGGTGAAGTAGGTGATGCGCAGGTAGGTGCGCATCCGGCGGGAGATCGGCCAGGGGAACTCGACGATCTCGTCCAGGATCCCTTCCTTCCCCTTGTAGCCGCCGAGCGGGTTCCACAGTTCCTTCATCTCGCCGGGCGGCTTCATCTTCACGAAGAAGTCGTCACAGTCCGGCCAGCATTCGGGGTCGGCGGCATCCTTGAATCGTTCGGGACCGTCTTTGTTGGTGTCGGTGACGAAGCTGGTCAGGATCCGTGTTGCCGGCGGTCCGGAGTCGACGATGACCGGGACGGCGCTGCAGGTGACGCTGGTGGCGAGCGCCTGGATGTCACAGTCGTGGAAGTGCGCCGCGTTGAGCAGCGAGGCCTGGACGCCCGGGATGTCTTGATTCAGCAGCATGCCGCTGTCGGCCTTGGCACCGAGCCAGTCCCGGTGGGCGTCGGTCAGCTCACGGCGTTGGGCGGCGTCGAGGGCGACGAATCTATCTACCCAGCTCTGGATCTCCTCGTCGTCCGTGTCGACGAGGGAGTTGAAGTCGTCGTCGCCGATGCCGAGGTCTGCCCCGCTTTCGATGTGCAGGCCTGCGATGTTCAACTCCGGGTGGTTACGGAGGATCGCCTGGCGTTCCCTGGGAAGGGCGGTGAGCAACAGTCGCTCCATGAGGGCGTCGTCGTTGACCCTCGCCAGGAGTGTCGGGTCGGCAGTGATCAGCTGCCAGGCGTGGAGCCGGTCGTAGGTGTCGACCGCGGGGTGACCTTCAACCGCAAAGGGAGGGTCGTTGACGATGTTGTCGACAGCGGTGTGGAGTGGGAGGGGCTGAAACTCCGTGTTCTCCATCAAGCCGGGGAGGCGCCCGGCCTGGTGG
>CAYQZO010000117.1:0-6282 GCA_964421925.1 uncultured Acidimicrobiaceae bacterium | reverse complement strand
ACCACGTGGCGTAGGTGGAGAACTTGAATCCCTTGCGCCAGTCGAACTTCTCCACGGCCCGGATCAGGCCGAGGTTGCCCTCCTGGATCAGGTCGAGGAGGTCGAGTCCCCGCCCCGTGTAACGCTTGGCGATCGATACCACGAGGCGAAGGTTGGATCGGATGAACGTTGCCTTCGCCTCATCCCCCTCGTGGACGAGACGGCGCAGTTCTGCCCGCTGTTTGGCGGATCTGGGCGGGTCGTCGGAGAGGTACTCCTGGGCCCGCCTGCCTTCCTCGATGGCTCTTGCCAGGCGGACCTCGTCGTCGGCGTCGAGGAGGCGGTGCTCCGACACCTCACCCAGATAGCGGCCAACGGCATCACCGTCGGCCCGAACCGCGAGATCCGTCATTGCCCATTCACCTTTGTGGTGCGGGGGAAACCTATCACCGGGGGTCGGATCTGGCAATGGGTAGCGCGTGGCGATCTGCCGGATCGTCGGTACCCTTCGGGGGTCCCCCATGCGACACCGAGCCACTCGTCACGCCCTTGCCGCCGCGACGGCGCTCGCCGTGCTCAGCTCGGCGTGCACCGCGTCTGGCCCGCTCGACGTGGCCGGCGTGCGCCCCCCGGAGTCGGGTCCTCCGGTGGTCGAGATCATCGTTCTCGCCGGAGACGACCTCTCTCCACTCGACGCCGAGGTCACGATCGACGAAGTGCTGATTGCGCCCGATGGCTCGCCCACGGGGAGATCGTTCGTGTGGCCGGGGCGTCCGGTGACGATCGGGGTGGCGGCGGCCGGGTTCGAGACGACGGCCGTCGAGGTGAGCGAACTGCCCGATAGCGACGTCGTCGAGGTGCGGCTCGATCCGGTCACCCTCTTCGGGCGGGTCACCAACGACATCGGCCTCCCGGTCCCCGGTGTCCGGGTGGAGCTCGGGGCAGGGCGCGACGTCACCAACGACGACGGCCGCTTCGAGATCGCACGGGCGGAGCCCGGCGAGCTCGTGCTCGAGCGCCCGGCTTGGGAGGCCCAGACCATCACCTGGGTGGGCATCCCCAGCGACATCGACATCACGATGGAGCCGCTCAGCATCTTCGGGGTCCGGGTGAGCGGCCGGGCACCGGGAGACGCCAGGCAGTGGGATGCGCTGCTCGCCATGGCGAGGAATACCGGCGTCAACGCCTTCGTGCTCGACGTCAAGGACGAGTTCGGCACGGTCTTCTACGAGACCTCCGTCGAAGAGGCGCACACCATCGGGGCGGTGAGCGCCCTCTACGACCTCGACCAGGTGATCGCCGACATGGACGAGGCCGGGCTGTACAAGATCGCCAGGATCGCCGCCTTCCAGGACACCCCCATGGCCTCCGCCAACCCCGACCACGCGGTCATCCATTCCGAGACCGGCGAGTTGTGGCTCACCGGGGCCGACCAGGCCTGGATGGACCCTTCGGACCCGGTCTCCTACGAGTATCCCATCGCGCTGGCCGAGGAGGTGTGCCGGGCCGGGTTCGACGAAGCCCAGTTCGACTTCGCATCCTTCCCGCTCGGGGGAGACAAGGACACCGCGGTGTTCGACACCGAGAACATCCAGGAGAACCGGGTGGCGTCCATCATCCAGTTCTTGGAGCGGGCCTACTCGGTGCTCAACCCGCTCGGGTGCGCGGTGGGATCGACGCTGCTCGGCATCACCCTCGAGTCGCCCACCGACGAGGGCACCGGCCAGACACCCGGCCGCATGTCGCGCACCATCGACGTGCTCAGCCCGACCCTGTACACCACGAGCTACGGCCCGGGCTGGAAAGAGCTCGAGGACCCGGACCAGCACGCCTTCCGCATCGTGGACGAGGCCCTGGCGAGTGGGCTCTCCCGTATGGAGGGCTTCGGCTACCTGCGACCCTGGCTGCAGACGTGGACGATCAGCGCCGACGACGTCCAGACCGTGCAGCGAGCCGCCCACGACCGCGGGCTCGGCTGGATGCTGTGGTCGAACAGCGCGTCCTACGACGCCGGCATCCTGCTCAGCTTGTGACGACCGACATCGAGGCGCTCACCGCCCGGCTGATCGAGTGCCGGCGCTGCCCCCGGCTCGTCGCCTGGCGGGAAGCGGTGGCCGAGGAGAAGCGGGCCGCCTTCGTCGATCAGGACTACTGGGGCCGTCCCGTACCCGGGTTCGGCGATCCCGAGGCCGACGTGGTGGTGGTCGGGCTCGCTCCGGCGGCACACGGGGCCAATCGCACCGGGCGGATGTTCACCGGCGACCGAAGCGGTGACTGGCTGTACCGGGCCATGTTCCGGTCCGGCTTCGCCAGCCAGCCCACGGCTTCCGACGCCGATGACGGGCTGACCCTGACGGGAGCGTGGGTGACCGCACCGGTGCGGTGCGCCCCGCCGTCCAACCGGCCCACCGCCGAGGAGCGGGACAACTGCTCCGCCTGGTTCGATGCCGAGCTCGACCTGATCGCCCCGGCGGTGTTCGTGGCGCTCGGCGACTTCGCCTACCGGTCGGTGTGGCGCTACCTGACGGACCGCGGCCTTCAAATGCCCCGGTCCCGGCCCCGCTTCTCCCACGGAGGCGAGGTCGAGCTCCCGGGTGGCCCCGTGATCCTGAGCTCCTACCACCCGAGCCAGCAGAACACCTTCACGGGCAGGCTCACCGAACCCATGCTCGATGCCGTATTCGCCCGCGCCGCCGACCTGGTCAGCGGGTGACGAGGCCCCTGGACATGCTGGGCCGCATGCGCGCATCCAGCGCTTCTACCAGGTAGTCGTACGGGTTGATCGCGTGGCCGTCGTGCCGGACCTCGAAGTGGGTGTGGGGGACGGTGTGCTCGGCGTTGCCCGAGTCGCCCACGAATCCGATGAGCTGACCCGCCGCGACGAGGTCACCCACCTCGAGGCCGGGGGCGAAGGCGGTGTCGGGCCCTCCCCGCCCGTCGTCGGTGCCCGGGGAGTCGTTGTTGAGATGCATGTACACGGTCACCCAGCCGTCGGCGTGCTCCACCTTGACGTAATAGCCGGCGCCCCGGCCCTTGCCGACGAAGATCACCGTGCCCTCGGCGGCGGCGACCACCGGGGTGCCCCGGGGGGATTTGATGTCGGTGCCCTTGTGCCTTCGGCCTCCGGGACGGCGGGCGCCCCAGCTGTCGATGAACTCCACCTCGAGGCTCGCATTGGGAAACGCCTCGAGGACGAACCCATCGGGGTGCTCTGCGGCGCTGGCGCGTCTGGTCGGCTTCAGTGCGCCGGTCACCGCCAGCAGGGCGACGAGCGCAACCAGAAGTAGGCGTTGCAAGTGGGGGGCTCCTTGTCTTGCCCGCATGCGGGCACCTGGCTCGGCGGGGGAACCTAGACCGGATCGTTCCATAGCGACAACAACCACCTGGCAGGAGCTGGCAGCTAGCGGCTGGCGGCTGGTAGCTGATCTCTCCTTCCTACCCTCAGCAGCGCTCATGCCCGCTTTCGACGATGCAACCAGAGCCGCCATCGGCGCCTCCGACGCCCCGTGGCGCGCCGCCAATCGGTCGGCCGCTTACGAGGCGTTCGCCGCTACAGAGATGCCGGACTCCGCCGACGAGATCTGGCGCTACATCGAGCTCGGATTCGACCTCGGCGACTATGAACCAGCGGTCGGGCCCGGCGACCCGATCGAGGAGGATCCGCTGTCGATGGTGGGCGCGGGGGGTACCACCGTGCAGCTCATCGACGGGTTCTTCACCAGCGACGACACCGGGGCCGACGGTGCGGGCATTGCCGCCCTGGCGCGAGCATCCGCGGCCAAACCCGACCTCGTCGAGTCGGTGATCACCGATACCGGCCTCGATCGCCTTCCCGACCGATTCGCAGCTGCGGCGGGGGCTTTCGGCGGCGACGGAGCCTTCGTGCACGTGCCCGCCGGTACAGATTTGCCCGGTGTGATCTACATGGACGTGCAAGCCACCCGGCCGGGGAGCGCATCGTTTCCGCGGGTCGTCGTCGCCGTCGACGACGGCGCCAGTGCGTCCCTCGTGCTCCACCTCCGCTCCAACCACGACGACGATGTGATCGTGGTTCCCCAGCTCGCCGCCGCGGTCGGCGCCAACGCCAGGCTGGCAGTGACCATGGTGCAGAACTGGGGATACGGCACGCGATCGCTCGGCAACGCCAACGTCGTGATCGGGCGCGATGGATCGCTCGCTCTCGGAGAGGTCGGCCTCGGCGGAAAGCTGTCCCGCCTCCACCTCGATGTCGTCATGCAGGGTCGAGGGTCATCGGCGGACATCGTCGGCGCCTACTTCGCCGAGGAAGACCAGACCCTCGACTATCGGTACTTCATGCGCCACGTCGGCACCAACACCCGCTCCGACATGTTCCTCAAGGGCGCGGTGGAGGACCAGGCGCGCTCCGTGTTCACCGGGATGATCCGCATCGAGGAGACCGGGCAGAAGACGGAGGCATTCCAGACCAACCGCAACTTGATCCTCACCGACGGAGCTTCGGCACAGTCGGTGCCGAATCTGGAAATCCTGGCCAACGACGTCCGCTGCGGCCACGGCTCGACGGTGGGACCACTGGACGAGGCGCAGCGCTACTACCTGATGAGTCGCGGTCTCGACGAGCGACGCGCCGACCGGCTCCAGGTGCACGGCTTCTTCGAGGAGGCGCTGGTCAAACTCCCCGAACCCGCCGTCGCCGAGCCTGCTCGCGAATGGATCATCGACAAGTTCGTCACCGCCCAGGAAATGGGGAGGGTGTGATGCTGGTGCGCATCGCCACCCTCGACGAGCTTCCCGAAGGCCGCGGGGTGAAGGTGGAGATCGGCGACCACGAGATCGCCCTGTTCCGTATCGGTGACTCGGTCTACGCCCTCGGCGATCGGTGCAGCCACGCCAAGGCGTCGCTCTCCGAAGGAGAGATCTTCGACGGAGAGGTGGAGTGCCCTCGCCACGGCTCACCCTTCGACCTGGAGACCGGTGAGCCGCTCGCCCTGCCCGCGACCGCGCCCGTGCCGGTGTACCGGGTAGAGGTGAAGGACGGCGACGTCTACCTCGGCTTCGGAGAGGACGCCGCATGAACGATGCCCTTCGCATCGAAGGCCTGGCGGCACGCCTCGGTGAGTTCCCGATCCTCAAGGGCATCGACCTGGTCGTGCCCTTTGGCGAAGTCCACGCCCTGATGGGCCCCAACGGCTCCGGCAAGTCCACGCTCGCCCACGTCCTCACCGGCCACCCCGACTACGAAGTGGAAGGGTCGGCCCAGGTGGACGGCGTCGACATCATCGGGCTCCCCGTGTACGAGCGGGCCAAAGCCGGCCTGTTCCAGGCGTTCCAGTACCCGGTGGCGCTCCCCGGGATCTCCCTCGAGGAGCTCACCGAGGAAATGGAGGACGTATCCAGCGATCCCGACGTCGCGTCCCGCGCCGAGCAGGCCGCGGTACGGATGGGCATGGAGCCGTTCATGGACCGGTACGTCAACGTCGGGCTCTCCGGTGGCGAGAAGAAGCGGTCCGAGATGTACCAGCTCGCCGTCGCCGGGCCCAAGATCGCCATCCTGGACGAGATCGACTCCGGGCTCGACGTGGACGCGGTGCGGAACGTGGCGGAGATGGTCGAGTCCCTGCGCAGCCCCGAGCGCGGGGTGCTGGTCATCACCCACTACAGCCGCATCCTGCGCCACATGGACGCCGATCGGGTCCACGTGCTCGTCGACGGCCGGATCGTCGACTCGGGAGGCCGCGAGGTTGCCGACCGCCTCGAGGCCGAGGGGTACCGGGGCGAGAACTAGTCACGCGGCCGAGCCACAAAATCGCCATTCAAGACCCGCGTCGAGGTTCCGATAGCGGTAGGTATGGTCGACGCCCGACAGCTGCAACCTCTCTGGGCCAAGTACCACGCTGCTCGCCGCAACCCCACGCCGTTCGCCCATCCCCGACCGATGCCCCATCGCCACGGCTTCGTGTTCGGGTTCCCCAACTGCTCGACGGCACGGCTCGACGAGTACCTCGACGAACCAGGGGTGAGCGACACCTGAGGGCGGAAGCTCGGCATAATCGGGACATGCCGGTTCCCATCGGACCAGAAGACGGCATCCCGCAACTCGCCGCGCTCATCGAGGAGGCCGACCACATCCTGGTGTTCACCGGCGCCGGCATCTCAACGGCCAGTGGCATCCCCGATTACCGGGGACCGCACGGTCTGTGGAAGAGCAGCAGCCCGGTCTACTACCGGGACTTCATGACCGATCACGAGGCCAGGGTCGAGTACTGGAAGCGGGCCGTGGAGGGAGCGCCGGTGTTGCGCGCCGCCGAGCCAAACGCGGTCCAC
>CAYQZO010000116.1:0-6300 GCA_964421925.1 uncultured Acidimicrobiaceae bacterium | reverse complement strand
GTCCTCGCCGAGCACGCCGCGGTTCGGGAGGCGGTCGGTGTCTTCGACGTCTCCCACCTCGGTCGCTTCGACGCCTCGGGCCCCGGCGCCACCGAGCTCGCCCGTGCCCAGCTGTGCAACGACGTGGCCCGGATCGACGCGGGCCGCGCCCAGTACACCATGGCTTTGAACGACCATGGAGGCGTCGTCGACGACATCATCGTCTGGCGGTATGCCGACGACGGCTACTGGGTGATGCCAAACGGCACCAACTTCGACGAGATTCTCGGTCGCTTCCGCGAGGAGGGGGCCGCCGAGGTGACACCGGTGCGCGAGGCGACCGTGCTCGCAGCCGTGCAGGGACCCGGGTCCCCGGGCGTCGTCGAGGCCGTGATCGGCGCCATGCCAGGGCGGTTCCGGGTGGTCGAAGGGGAGTTCGCCGGTGACTGGTTCCGTGCCGGTGGTACCGGATACACCGGGGAGCGGGGTTCCGAGATCGCGGTGCCGGCGACCTCAGGTGCGGCTCTCTTCGAAGCCGTGCTCGAGGCCGGTGCCGTTCCCTGCGGCCTGGGAGCCCGGGACACGTTGCGCCTGGAGATGGGGTATCCGCTGTGGGGCCAGGATCTCGACGAGACGACCACGCCGCTCGAGGCCGGTTTGGGGTGGGTCGTCGATTGGGACCACGATTTCGTAGGAAAGGACGCGTTGGCGATGCAGCGCGCGCAAGGGGTCGACAAGATGCTCGTCGCCTTCTCCACCGCCGGCCGCCAGATCCCCCGCCACGGGCACCGGTTGCGAGCCGGGGCTGCCGCCGGAGAGGTGACGAGCGGCAACTTCAGCCCCACCCTCGGCCATGGCATCGGCATGGGGTACGTATCTCCGCCGATCGACGCCGACACCCCCGTCGAGGTGGAGATTCGCAACAGCTGGGTGGAGACCGACCGCGTCGACCCACCCTTCATCGAGCGGTGAACGCCGACGCCATCGTCGCCGCCATCAGGGAGCTCCAGCCGACGCAGATCCTGGTTGCCCGCGCCCTCGATCCGGCGTTGCGTGCAGCTCTCGCCATCCACCTCGAGTTCGACGAGCTCCCGTTCGTGCGGGGACGAACGGTGACGCCCGCCGGGCTCGGAGACACCGATGTGGTCGTCGCGGGCAATCCCAACTTCTTCGGGGTGTACGACGAGCCCGACGTGCCCACATGGGTCGCGATCCCTGGGCTGGATGCGCGGCGCGCCGATCCGGCGAACGCGATCGAGCTCGCCCGGCACCTGGCACAGCTTCCCGGGGTGACCGTTCCCTTCCCACCGCAGTCGCCCGTGGTCGTCGCCCTGTTCCCGATCGACCCTGGAGCGCTCGGCATGACTCCGCTCAGCGCCTACCCGGAGCTGCCGGGAGGAGCGAGGATCGAGGTCGATCCCGCCCTCGATCCCCCGCAATATGCTGCGGAGCTGAGCGACCGTCTGGAGGACGGATGGAGGCAACGACGGGGACGGTGATCGCGGCCGACGGGATCGACCTGTTCACCAGGCAATGGACCCCCGAGAGCCCGAAGGCCAGCGTGCTCATCGTCCATGGGGTGGCCGAGCATTGCGGGCGGTGGGACCACGTGGCGCGCTTCCTCAACGACCGGGGCTACGCGGTCACCGCATTCGACCTGCGCGGCCATGGTGAGTCCGGCGGCGACCGCGTCCACGTCGACGACTTCGACGACTTCGTCGAGGACGTTGCTGCGATGGTGGCAACGCTCGATCCCGACCTCCCATGGGTGCTGTACGGCCACTCGCTCGGGGCCCTCATCGTCACGCTCTACCTGATCTCAGACCGCGAGCAGCCGGCGGCAGCGGTGCTCTCCGCACCGGCCCTCGACGACAACCTGCCCGGCTACCTGCACGTGGCCGGGGAGCTGATTGGCCGCGTCGCCCCCACGTTGCGGATCGACAACTCCATCTCCGCCGAGCAGCTGTGCAGCGATCCCACAGTCGGGGAGGCCTACTTCGCCGATCCGCTCGTCCAGACCAAGGCGACCACCGGCATGGGCCGGGAGGGCTTTGCCGCCCAGCGCGAAGCCAAGGCCGGGCTCGACCGCATCCGGGTCCCGACCTACGTCTTCCACGGGGCCGAGGACGCGCTGGTGCCGGTGCACGCATCGGCGCCGCTCGCCGCGGTACCGGGTGTGGAGCGGAAGGTCTATCCGGGAATGCGTCACGAGACCCACAACGAGCCGGGCCGGGATCAGGTGCTCGGCGACGTCGCCGACTGGCTGGACAGGACGCTGACGTAGCCCGGGTCTACCACCTCGTCGATGAGACGGCGCCGGGTGGGGTAGTCACCGAACCCTGCCTCGATGGCGTTGACCGTGACCGCGTGCAGGTCGTCGATTCCAAATCCGTAGTCGGTGGCGGCAAGCTCGTACTCAGCGCTCTGGGTGGTCGTGCTCATCAGGCGGTTGTCCGTGTTGAGCGAGACGTCGAAGCCCGCTCGAAACAGGGCCCCGACCGGATGCTCCACGCCATCGGGAAAGGCGTTGGTGTGGAGGTTGGAGGTCACATTCACCTCGAGGGGAACGCGCTGGTCACGCACCCGGCGGGCCAGCGAGCCGAGCTCGGCGATCTCGCCGTCGACGATGGTGGTGTCGTCGACGATGCGCACGCCGTGCCCGAGGCGCTGCGCGCCGCAGTGGGCGAGGGCGCGCCAGATCGAGTTGGGGCCATCCGACTCACCGGCATGGATGGTGAGCCCTAGGCCGTACTCGCGTGCCAGTCGGCAAGCCGGCTCGTGATCGTCGTTAGGAAAGCCGGCCTCCGGGCCGGCCAGGTCGAAGGCGACCAGACCCTGGCCGACGAACGGGGCAGCGGCGTTGGCCACCTCCTCGGAGTCGCTCTCGTGGCGGAGGGCGGTGGCGATGGCGTAGAGGACGATCCCGGTCTCCTCGCTGGCGGCGCCAAAGCCGTCGAGCACCGCCTCGATGGCGTCTTCGCGACGGAGCCCGCGCCGCATGTGCAGGCTGGGCCCGAAGCGGACCTCGGCGTAGACCACCCCGTCGGCGGCCAAATCGATCCCTGCTTCGTAGGCGACGCGGCGGATCGCCTCCTGGGTCTGCATGACCCCGAAGGTGTGCGAGAAGGCCTCCAGATACCGTTCCAGCGAACCCGACTTGCCCTGGTGGAACCAGGCGGAGAGCTCGTCCCTCTCCGTGGCCGGAAGATCGCGATAAGCGGATTCGTCGGCGAGCTCGAGGACGGTTTCCACCCGCAACCCACCGTCGAGGTGGTCGTGGAGGAGCGCCTTGGGGAGCGATCGGTAATCGACGGTCACAACAGTCGCGGGTTCAGCGCATACGAGGCCTCGATCGACGCCGAGTCCAGCACATGTCCTTCAACGGCGGCGCGCACGTCGGGGCCGGTGAAGCCGTCGTCGACGGCGAGCCGCTCTGTGTCGAGGGCGTACAGCGTGAATTCGTAGCGATGAACCAAGGTGTCGTTCCAGGGTGGGCACGGGCCGTCGTACCCGGTGTAGGTGCCCTCCATGTCGGGGTCTCCGGCGAACCATCCCGTGTAGTCGTTGACGCCCTGACGGGTCCCGTGCGGCGACGAGCTGGTATCGCGGCCTCGGGCGACCACGTCCTCGGCAAAGCTCCCCGGTGCGATCTGACCGAGCTCCGGCGGGATGTCGACGACCGCCCAGTGGAAGAACTCGGCACGGGGAAGATCGGCCGGCACCTCCCGACCCTCCTGGTTGACGTCGTCGGGCTTGGTGGGAACGTCACGGTCGAAGGCGATGAGTGCAAGCGACTTGGTGCCCTCCGGCAGATCGCTCCAAGCCAGGTGCGGGTTGCGATTGGGGCCGAACGCGATGTGGGTATCCGCATCCGGGATGCCGAAGGCGATCCCGGGAGGAATCGTCCCTCCGTCGCTGAAGTCGTCGCTGCTCAGTCTCATGGCACCACCTCCTGCGAGGGACGATAGACCCTGCCTCGCAGCCCCACAGCTCGCGTACTATGGCCGCTGAGGAGGTCTGATGACGCTACGCAAGGGGACGCACGTCAAAACCCTCACCAGGACGGTGGGTCGCCAGCCGCGGCGCGGAGTCGTCGAGCGGGTCGAAGGCGACACCGTCGAAGTGAGGTGGGAAGACGGGCATACCTCCATTCTCTCCGGCGGGACCCTGGTACCCGACCGGGACCCGAAGGCGAAGTAGCCGGGAGACCGTGGGCTTCCCGCTCGAGGAGCGCCTGACCGGATCGCTCCTGGTGGCCTCGCCGACCCTGCTCGATCCCAACTTCTACCGGTCGGTCGTGCTCGTCATGGTGCACAACGAGGAGGGCGCGCTCGGCGTCGTCCTGGATCGGCCGCTCGACGTGTTCGCCGCCGAGTTCGTCGAGGCCTGGGAGGACGTGCTCACCCCTCCGAGCAGGGTCTACGAAGGGGGCCCGGTGCAGCGCTCCACCGCCATCGGCGTGGCCAGGCGCACCGGCTTCGGTCCATCGGAGTCGTGGGAGCCGATCCTGGGCTCGGTCGGCTTCGTCGACCTCGGCGAGACGCCGGCGGAGTTTCCCGGTATCGAAGACCTTCGCGTGTTCAGCGGCTACGCCGGGTGGGGCCCCGATCAGCTCGACCTCGAGGTCGTCACCGGTTCCTGGTTCCCGGTGGCGGCGAGCATCGACGACGTCTTCGACCCGGTGCCCCACACCCTGTGGAGGCGGGTCCTCAAGCGACAGGGCGACGGCCTGGCCCTGTACGCGGACTTCCCGGACGATCCACGCCTGAACTGAGGCGCTCGGTATCCTGCCGCCCGTGACCGTTCCCAAGCTTCGATCCGCCATCCGGGACAAGGCCCCGGGGCTCGGGCGGGAACGCGAGTTGTGGGGCGCCGGTCATCGCGTCGTCGTCGGCGTCGACGAGGTGGGCCGCGGGTCGTGGGCGGGTCCGATCTCGGTAGGCGCCGCGGTGGTGCCCCGGGACCGCCGCGTCTACAAGATCCGCGATTCCAAGATGCTCACCGAGGCCGAGCGCGAAGCGCTCTTCGACCGGATCACCGCCTGGGTCGAGGACTGGAGCGTCGGCCACGCCACTCACGAGGAGTGTGACCGCCTGGGCATGTCCGCAGCCCAGCGCCTGGCGGCCACCCGGGCCATCGAAGGCCTGCAGCAACCTCCCGATCATGTGCTCGTCGACGGCAACTGGGACTTCGTGGGACATCCCAGCACCACCCGTCTCATCCGCGGCGACGCCACCTGCCTCACCATCGCCGCTGCCTCCATCATCGCCAAGGTGACGAGGGACCGCATGATGCGGGCCGTCGCCCCCGAGTTCCCCTGGTACAACTTCGAGAACAACAAGGGGTACCCGGGGCCGCACCACCGGGCCGCGCTCGCCGCCTACGGCCCGACCCGCATCCATCGCCGCTCCTGGGTGTTCGTCGACCACCTGATCTGGACCGGTGTGGAGCGAGCCGAGCCCGGCGGGCATACCCGGCTGTTCGCCGCGGTCCCCTGATGCTGTCCCAGCTGCTCGACCCGGGCGACATCGTCAGCGACGCCGAGTCGCTGACCGTGTGGGACTTCGTGTGGGCCGTGCTGCTCGTCGCCGTCGCCTTCGCGCTCGCCGCGGTTGCCCGCCGGGCGACCCGCGCCCTGCTGTCCCGCGTGGACCTCCCCGGGAACTACGTGCTGCTCATCTCCCGGGCGGTCGGCTGGCTCATCATCCTCACCGGCATCCTGTACGCCCTCGGCGTGCTCGGCGTCGACCTCGGTCCGGCCGTGCTCCTGCTCCTCGTCGTGGCCGCCGTCGCCTTTTTGGCCGGGCGGAGTCTCCTGGAGAACTTCGGCGCCGGCCTCGTCCTGCAAGCGGGCAGCATGTTCGAGGTGGGCGACCAGATCGAGACCGCAGACGGGTCCGGCCGGGTGATGGAGATCACCGGGCGCACGGTAGTCATCGAGACTCCGGACGGCAAAGAGGTCCACATCCCCAACACCACGATGACCACCGAGCCGGTCACCAACCTCACCAAGAGCGGCTACCGGCGCTCCACGGTGAACGTCGACGTGGCCTACGGGACCGACCTGGACGAGGCCCGCCGAGTCATCGCCGACGCGATCGCCGAGTGCGACCTCGCGCTGCCAACACCGCCCCCCGACGTCCTCGTTTCCGAGTTCGGGACCGACTCCGTGGTCGTGTGGGCCCGGTTCTGGCACGACCCCACCATCCTGGGTGGCTCCCGAGCCGTCGACGAGGTGACACGCGCCATCAGCCGCCACCTCGCCGAGGCCGGCATCACCATCGCCTTCCCCCAACGCACCCTGTGGTGGGGAGAAGGGCA
>CAYQZO010000115.1:0-6357 GCA_964421925.1 uncultured Acidimicrobiaceae bacterium | reverse complement strand
GGTCTTGGAGGATGCGGCCCGGTTGCCGTGCTTGGCGACCTTGACGCCGGCCCCGGCGGCGATGAGGGCGGCGGTGGTGGAGATGTTGAACGTGTGGGAGCGGTCGCCGCCGGTGCCCACGCTGTCGGCCACCGGTTCTCCGACGTCGATGGTCACCGCCGCCTCGGCCATGGCATCGACGAAGCCGGTCAGCTCCTCGGCGCTCGGTCCCCTGGCCCGCAACGCCACCAGGAACCCCGCGATCTGCGCCTCGCTCGCCTCCCCCGCCATGATCTCCGCCATGGCGGCCCGCGCCTCGGCGCGGCTCAGGGATTCGCCCGAGAGCAAAGCTTCCAGCGTATCGGGCCAGGAGACGTCGGCCATAGAGCAGAGAACCCTACAGGCCTATCCGCCACCGAGGGCCTCGATCGCCTCATCGGTGATCTCGAGCAGCGAGCGGTCCGACAGCGCCCAGGCCTCGACTACCGCAAGCATGGCGGCGATGGCGGTGGCGGCGATCACCTGGGAGCCCACCGCCTCTTCGTCGCCGATCATGGCGGCGAGCTCGGTCTGGTATTGGCGTGCCGTCGCACCGAGCGCCTCGCCAAGCGCCGGCTGCTCGTAGAGGAACCGAATGCGCCGGCGCATCTCCTCTTCGGAGACGTGGAAGCCGAGCTCAGCGGTGCGGTGGAAGGCGCCGAGCACTGCCTGCAACGGTGGCTTGGTGGCGAGCTCCTCGGCAAAGATGTCCACGGCGGGGAGCTCGAGCTCATCCCAGACGAAGATGCCCTCTTTCGTGCCGAAGTACCGGTACACCGTCGACGGTGAGACGTCGGCCGCCGCGGCCACCGCCTCGACGGTGACGTTGTCGAACCCGTCGCGGCGCGCCATTGCATAGGCGGCGTCCTGGACCCGCAGCATGGCCTCGTAGCGCTTCCGCTCCCGGAGAGTCAGGGTTCCTCCATCACAAACTGACAGTGACTATCATATGACAGTTACTCTCAGAATGGAGCACTATGACGCCGGCGGTACAGACCACCGACCTCACCAAGGTGTACGGCGAGGGAGAGACCGCGGTGCACGCCCTCCAGGACGTCGGCATCACCATCCCACGCGGTGAGTTCGTGGTGATCCTCGGACCGAGCGGGTCGGGCAAGACCACGCTGCTCAACCAGGTCGGGGCCCTCGAGGAGCCGACATCGGGCAGCATCGTCGCCGACGGCGTCGAGCTCGCCGGCCTCGACGCGAAGGGACGCACCGACCACCGCCTCAACGCGGTCGGCTTCGTCTTCCAGTTCTACAACCTGGTGCCCACCCTCACCGCCCACGAGAACGTGGCGCTGATCGCCGAGCTCACCGGCGGGGACGCCGACCAGCGCGCCGCCGAGGTCCTCGCCAAGGTGGGGCTCGCCGACCGGAGCGACCACTTCCCCGCCCAGCTGTCGGGCGGTGAGCAGCAGCGGGTGTCCATCGCCAGGGGCCTGGTGAAGAACCCGCCGCTGATGCTGTGCGACGAGCCCACCGGGGCCCTCGACATCGACATGGGGATCCAGATCCTCGAGCTGCTCAGGGATGTGACCAAGGAGGACGGCCGCACGGTGCTCACCGTCACCCACAACTCGGTCATCGCCCAGATGGCCGACCGGGTGCTCCGGCTCATCGACGGCGAGATCGTCGACGAGACGGTCAACCCGAACCCCGCCCAGCCCTCGGACCTGACCTGGTGAGCTACCTCGCCACCAAGCGGAGACGAGACTTCCGCCGCCAGCGATGGCAGTTCTTCGCCGTCATCCTCACCGTCACCCTCGGTGTGATGATGTTCGCCGCCTCCTACGACGCCTACCGCAACCTGGAGACCTCCTACACCGGGACCTACGACCGGCTCGCCTTCGCCGACGTCACGGTCACCGGAGCCGACCCGGGCGCCGCCGCGGCCATCGCCGCAAACGACGGCGTCGCCACCGTCGAGGAGCGCACCCAGATCGATCCGCCGCTGCGGGTTGGCAACGAGGTGTTCATCGGGCGGGTCGTCACGATGCCGTCCGACGCACAGCCGGCGCTCAATCGGGTCGACGTGGTGGAGGGCGCCTACTTGTCGTCGGCACAGCCCGACGGGGTGCTCGTGGAGACCCACATGGCCGAGGCGTTCGACCTCGCCGTGGGCGACGTGGTGGAGATCTTCGCTGGCACCGGGTGGGTCCCGACCCACGTCGTCGGCGTGGCCGTCTCCCCCGAGTACCTGTGGCCGGCTCGCAGCGCCCAGGACGTGTTCCCCCTTCCCGGGACCTTCGGGGTCGTCTTCGCCTCCCAGAGCGCAGTGGAGGCGGCGGTCCCCGGCCTCGCGACCAATCAGATCCTGGCCGGCTACGGCGAGAACGCCGACGTCGCCGACGTCGACGCCGCGGTGACCGCGGCCGCCGGGGAGGCCTCGGTGGTCACCCAGGCAGACCAGCCGTCGAACAAGGCGCTCGGCCTCGACCTGCAAGGCTTCGAGCAGCTGTCGGTCGCCTTTCCCGCGTTGTTCCTGCTCGCCGCGGGGATGGCGGCGTTCATCCTCCTCACCCGGTTGGTCTACTCCCAGCGCCCTCAGATCGGCACCATGATGGCCAACGGGATGAGCGCGGCGACGGTGCGCCGGCATTACCTCTCCTACGGGCTCATCCTCGGCGGCATCGGGGCCGTCATCGGTGTCGTGCTCGGCCTTGCTGCCGGGTGGGGCATCACCGGGTCCTACACGGCGGAACTCGGCATCCCCGACACGATCCGCCAGCTGCGCTGGATCACGCCGGTCATCGGACTCGTATTCGGCGTGGTCACGGGCGCCGTCGCCGGGCTGGCCCCGGCGGCGGCCGCCTCCCGCCTGGCTCCTGCCGAAGCGATGCGCGGTGACGCTCCGCCGGCCACGGGGCGGATCAGCGTCTTCGAGCGGCTGATCCCACCGCTTTCTCGCCTTCCCAACCGTTGGCTCATGGTGATCCGGGGCGTGGGCAGGGATTGGAAGCGCAGCCTGTCCACGGTGATCGGCGTCACGCTGGCACTTACCCTGATCCTGGCTTCGTGGGGGATGATCGACACCGTGGACATCCTCCTCGACCGCCAGTTCCAGGAGGTCGACCTCGCCGACGCCACCGCGCTGCTCACAGTGGTGGTGGACGAGGAACAAGTGGCTGCGATCGGCGCCGTCGACGGGGTGGCCGCGGCCGAGCCCGTGGTCACGGTTCCCGCCGCCGTCAGCAGCGGAGCGGGCTCGTACGCCACCCAGCTGCAGGGATACATGGCCGACACCCGGGTGCACGGCTTCCGCACCCAGGGTGGGACGCTTCCCGCGGATGGGATCCTCGCCGGGGTCGCCCTCGCCGACGAGATCGGCGTGAAGGTGGGCGATCCGGTCACCGTGTCGTTCTCCACGCTCGGCACCTCGTTCCAGACCACGCTGCAAGGGTTCGTCGACGAGCCGATGGGCACCATGGTGTACATGGAGCGGAATGCGCTGATCTCCGCTCTCGCCGGGGCGGAGCCGGCGGTCACCGAAGCCGAGCTCGCCGACCCGACCATCACCACGGTGGTCGCCAGATTCGACGGCGCCGCCGACCACCAGGCCGCCATCGACCGGATTGCCGGCCTCGACACCGTGGTCTCCGTCGTGGACAACCGGGCGCTCCAGAACCTGATCGACGACTTCATGGGCTTCTTCTACATCTTCGTCGGGGTCATGCTGCTCTTCGGTGGCGCCATGGCCTTCGCCTTGATCTTCAACACCATCTCGGTGAACGTCGCCGAGCGGTCCACCGAGTACGCCACGCTGCGCGCCAATGGGCTGTCCAGCAGATCGATCGGTGCCCTGATCACCGGCGAGAACGTGCTGCTGACCACGATCGGCATCGTCCCGGGGCTCATCGTGGGGTATCTGGCGGCGCGCTGGTTCATGTCCAGCTACACCTCGGACATTCTCCAGTTCGATCTGGAGATGCGGCCGACGACGCTCGTACTCGCCGCACTGGCCATGATCGTGGTCGCCCTGCTGTCGGTGATTCCGGGGATCCGCACCGTCAACCGGCTCGACATCGCCTCGGTGGTGCGGGAAAGGGCGCTGTAGCCCTACAGGCCGCGCAGGAGCCGCTTGCGCTGCTTCTCGGTGGTGCCGCCCCAGATGCCGAACCGCTCCCTGGTCTCCAGGGCGTGGTCGAGGCACTCCTCGCGCACGGTGCAGATCGAGCACAGGGCCAGCGCCGCCTCTTCGGCCTCCCGGGAGGTCCCGAAGAACGCCTCGGCGTCGGCATTCCGGCAGGCCGCAAAGACCGCCCAGGGGCGTTCTTCCAGTATGGGGGCGCTCAGCGCCAACATCTCGATCGTGTCATTGGTCATGGGGCGTCCTCTGTCCATTTCACCCCAATCAGACGTCTGCGCCGGGTGTTTCGGTTCCCGGATCGGCCGCCGGGCCACAAGTACACTCGCTTTGCTCGGTACCACCCATGTATCGGAAGGAAGCCCCCGTTGCTGTACTTCGCCTACACCGCCCGCATCGAGCCCGTCGCGATGCACCAGGTAGCGCCCGACGCCGTGTTCGAGTTCATCGCCCATCTCCCCGAGTGGGGCCTCGACTTCCCCATCTCCGGCAACGGCTGGGAGGGCGGCCTCCCCACCGTCGAACCACGTGCCGGCGACACCGTGTGGGGTGCGGTCTTCACCGTCCCCGACACCGATGCTGCCGCCCTCGACGCCGCCGAGGCCGCCGAGCAGCGCACGCCGGAAACCGTGGAGGCCATCGACCGCAGCGGCCGCCGTCACCAGGTGGTCGTGCACCGCGCTCACGACGGCGGCGGCTCCATGCCACCTTCGCCCGAGTATCTGCGTCTGATGGTCGAAGGATCACGGCATTGGGAACTCCCTGCGGGTTGGATCATGCGGTTGGAGGACCATCTCGACGAGTAGACCGAGCATCAACTGGGGCGGGGTGGCCCTGGGAGCCGCAGCGGGCATCGCGGTGTCGCTGGTGGCGAACCTCGGGCTGTGGCTCGTCACCGACCCTCCTCCCCCGCTGCCGGCCATCCTCATCCACCTCTCCGCAACCGTCTTCGCCGGCTTCGTGGCCGGGCGGCTCGCCCACGCCGGGCCGGCCATGGACGGCGGCATGGCCGGGCTGCTCATCTTCTTCTTCGCCGGAGTGGTCTCGATCCTCGGCGGTGCCGCGGTGACCATGCTGGAGCTCGTGATGCTGGGAGTCGTGGCCGCGGTACTGGGCTCGGCGGGCGGGGTGCTCGCCGATCGGCGCGCCACCGGGTAGGCGGCCCGACCCTCAGGCGGCGATCCGTTCCCGGTGCGGTTCGGAGCCGGGATCGGTCGCTATTCGGCTGCGCCCGTAGCGCACCACCTCGGCGGCGGCGTTGACTCCAACGGCAACGCCGAGGGCGAGTGCGAAGGCGACCAGATGGCGGTCGGCGAAGACCTCCCCGAAGACATAGCCGAGGCCCGCCCCGTACACCGCCCACAGCACACCGGCAACAGCGACCAGTGCGACGTAGCGGGCGAATGGCTGCCGGGTCGCCCCGGAGGCGAAGGTGACCGTGGTGCGGCCGAAGGGGACAAAACGGGCCGTGACCAGGAGGCGCGCACCCCGCCGGCGCAGCTGGCGGGACGCCCACATCAGCCTTCCTCGCGCCCGGGGCGACCGCCGCCGGAGCCAGGCGTTGGCGCTGCGACCGATGCCGTAGGCGATGATGTCGCCGCTGAGGGCGCCGAGGGTGGCGGCGATGAAGACGAGCAGCAGGGATTGATCCCCAAACCCGGCGGCGACGCCTCCCACGATCACCGCGCTCTCGCTCGGCACCACGGGGAAGACGGAGTCGAGCAGGGCAAAGGCGAAGACGGCGAGCGGGAGCCAGGGCGACGCCGCCAGGCCTTCGACGAGCTCGGTCAGTCCGGTCCACATGGCGGCGACAGCGTGTCACGGCACGGTGGCGTCCACCATCGGGGATCACCCTCGTCCATCCCCTACCGGGCCCGGGAGGGGCCGAGTCGTCCCGGGTTAGGGGGAGAACTCGATGTCCTGCGCCCCCTGCCACAACACGTGGTTGCCGAACTCGCTCAGTTGTGCCCGGCCGGACACCACGGTGAGGAAGTGGCTCCCGGCGAGCGGACCGGCCCTGGCAGCGAAGGCGGCGCTCCCGTAGGCGAACAGCAGCTCGGTCTCGCTGACCCCGCCCGGATAGAAGAGGAGGTCCCCCCGCGAGGGGTGGGCGGTGTGGTTCTCCAGGGGCAGCCCCGACTCGAGGTCGCCGAGGGGCACCCACACCGCCTCCCCGCTCCAGCGGGCATGGATGACCTGGCTGCGGAACGGGAGTTGGGACCGGAACCACGCCGTGGTGAGCGGGGCATCAG
>CAYQZO010000114.1:6118-6393 GCA_964421925.1 uncultured Acidimicrobiaceae bacterium | reverse complement strand
CATCATGAAGATCGGCGGCGGGCTCATCCTGTGGGGGTTCATCGCCTGGATCTTCTTCTCCTGGTATGCCGAGGAGCAGAAGTACGAGCCGGGCCCGCTCGTGATACCAAATACCTGATACTTAATACCAGCGAATAGCGCAGCTATTCGCTCCGGTCCCATGGCCGCAGCGCGAACAGGGCCGTTCCCCCGAGAATCAGCGCTCCGGCCGCGGCGAAGACGGCCACGCTCACCGTGGCACTGTCGGTGCTGAGCAGCAGCTCGGCGAGGCCGAT
>CAYQZO010000114.1:0-6108 GCA_964421925.1 uncultured Acidimicrobiaceae bacterium | reverse complement strand
GTTCATCGCCTGGATCTTCTTCTCCTGGTATGCCGAGGAGCAGAAGTACGAGCCAGGACCGTACCTGGTGGCCAAGTAGCTGAGTACTCAGTACTTAGTACTCGTTACTCACTTCTGTCCCATGGCCGCAGCGCGAACAGGGCCGTTCCCCCGAGAATCAGCGCTCCCGCCGCGGCGAAGACGGCCACGCTCACCGTGGCGCTGTCGGTGCTGAGCAGCAGCTCGGCGAGGCCGATGGCGAGGAGCGCACCGATGGCGACGGCGATGGTGGGTATGCCGATCGCCCGCGCCATGTCGCCCCAGAACTCACCGGACGTCACCGGGGTCGCGGCGGCGACGCTCCCGAAGTAGGTGGGCCTGGCAAGGGCGTCCACGACCGGAGCGGTGATGGCCCCGGCGATCAGCCCGGCGACACCGGCGGCGACGGCAAGGGACGTCACCGGCATGGAAACGGCTCCGAGCGTGTTCGTGCCCCCGATGGTGACGCCGAGGCTCACGGAGGCGAACGCTGCCGAGCCACTGAGCACCGCACCAACCAGTGCCAGCCAGCCGAAGCCAAAGCGCGGCGCCCCCGGATCACGGGCTCGACCCACCACGTAGGCGAAGGCGGCGATCACGATCCCGCCGATGGCGCCGAGGATGAAGACGAGCAGTCCCATGGACGGGGCGCTTGCCGTGAAGGTGGCGACGCCGTCCATGTCGACGGTGCCGAGTGACACGAAGGACCCGAACCAGGCGAACAGTCCAAGGGCGACGGCGAGGCCGCCGAAGCCGCCGGCGACGTAGGGGGCAAGGGTCCGGTTCATCGGCGGCGGATGATAGAGCTGCGAGTCGCGGGTCGCGAGCTACGAGCGGCCGCAGTAGTCGGGGGCGAAGATGCCGAAGACCCGATCGTCGGTGGTCTCCCCGCTGACCGGCCCCCACAGGATGAGCGCACCGTCGTCGCCGCGTAGCTCGAACACAAGCCCCTGGTCGGGGTCGGTCTGGAAGCTCACGTCGAGGTCGGCGCCGTAGATGCTTTGCAGGTCGCCGACGGTGTCGCCGGCGCGGAGCCCGCTCAGCGTCTCGAGCTGAGAAGCAGGTGACCCGAGATCACCGAACTCCACGTTCTGCCGGTAGCCCTCGAAGAGCTCGTCGTCGCCGGTCATCACAACGATTGCGGCAAACGGCCCATAGCGCACGATTCGCTCGAGATCACCGACGCACACCCCCCACGCACCGGTCGAGACCTGCCAGCCGGTGTCCTCGTCGGGGTCGCCGAAGCTGGAGGTGAGCATTCCGACCACGTCGGCGGCCGCGTCACCGAACGCCATGTCCGGGATCTCGTCGTCCTGGACTCGCACTCGATCGGTCATCATCTTCATCCGGCCCACCGGGATGGGGGCACCCACCGGCGGGTACGGGTTGGCGGGGGGCAGCGACGTGGTCGTGGTCGTGGTCGAGCCGGGGGCGGTGGTCGTCGTTCCGTCCGGCGCGGTCGTTGTGGTCGTCGCCGCTGCTCCCTCTTCGTCATCGGAGCTGAGCAGCTGGAACACGGCTACGGAGAGGGCCACGAGCAGCAACGCCACCACCAACCCGGTCAGCAGAGGGGAGCCGGGGGGCGTGGCGGCAGGGATGTCAGGATCTTCGAGCGGCGGGAGCGGCTCATCACCGGTCAGATCGCTGAGGTCACCGTAGGGATCGGTCCAGCCCGGCGGGTTGTCGTACGGATCTCTGGGTTCGCTCACCCGACGCCTTCCTTTGGCGCACGCATTGTACGGGCCGTCCCTGCTCAGTCGCTGGCAGCGGGTGCGTCGTCGGAGCCCTCGTCGAGCAGGTTGGGGTAGAGCTCCGCGAGCACCTCGTCGAACGGCGCCGTTGCCCGGAGCACCGACTGCCCGCTTGTGGTGGTGGCGTAGACCACCGGGATCTCCAGCCGGTTGATCGTGGCCACGTCGAGGTCGCGCACGCTCCAGGCGAGTGCGATGGCGGCCGTGATGCCGAGCCGGTTGTCGAGGACGAACGCCTCGGAGAGCTCGTTGACCTTGCGGGCGAGGTCGGTGGGCGAGTCGAAGCTCTTCAGCTTGTCCACGAGCTGGAGCACAACGTCCTGCTGGTTGCGGTTGCGGTACAGGTCGCTGACGCCCGGAACGGGCCGCCAGACCCCGTCCACGAGCTCTATCGGGTGCCGGGAGCGGACCCAGGCGAGGGCGGTGGGTCCGTCGGCAAGTGTGCAGCCGGCCTCGAGGTGGAGCTGGGCACGCCGGTCACGCCGCTCGTAGTCGACACAGATCTCGACGCCGCCGACCCCGTCGACGATGTTGGCGAAGCCGTCGAAGTCGAAGAGGGCGAAGTGGTCCACCGAGATGCCGGTGAAGTCCTCGACCGCCAGCGAGAGCCGGGTCGGCCCGTTGATGTCACCACAGGGGTGGAGCATCGCGTTGATCCTCGTGTATCCGCTCCCACAGTTGTTGGGGACGTACAGGTCGCGGGGGAGGGAAACGATGAACGGCTCGCTGCCGTCGGCGGGGATGACGCCGAGCAGGATGACGTCGGCGATCCCGGCGGCTGCATCCGTTCCGATGAGCAGGAGCGACGTGTAGCCCTCGGCGGGCGCCGGCTCGGCGACGACGACGTCCTCGATCGGCTCCTGCTCCACCTGTTCGATCGGCTCCTCACCGACGAGATCGCTCGGGGGCAGCGTCGCCGGTGCCGGGATCACCGCCCGCGCGGTCTCGGTATCGAGCGTCTCCCGTTCCACCGCCGCCCATGAGCTCCACAGGAGGGTGCCGGCGTAGGCGAGGTAGGTGAGGGAGATCAAGAGGAAAGCGACCCCGGATCGCTTGAGCATTCGTCCCCACGGGAGCCGGGACGCGCCCTCGGGCTGCTCGGTGATGTAGGCGACGATCGGTGCGCCCGCCCGGTCGAGGCCCTCGGCAGCGTCGATGACCTCGGCGGTGGTCGTCCTGTCGTCGACGACGAGGACCGTGCCGTCGGCATGGGCGGCAAGCTGGCCCGCAGACCCCGAGCCGGTCACCGGGGGAACATCGATGATGATCAGGTCGGCGCGCTCGGCGAGCACGTCGAACGCTTCAGCGAGGGCGAGCCCGTCGAGTGCCGGATCGCCATCACCGGTGCCGGCGGTGATCACGGGAAGGAGCGAGCCGCCGTCGAGCTTCCATACCTGGGCGGCGTCGGCGAGGCTGGCGTCATCGGCGGCCAGATCGCTCAATCCCGTCCCGGTTCCGGTGCTCGAGTATCGCGACAGCCCGCTCCCGTTGCTGTGGCCGTCCACAAGGACGGTGCGACGCCCGAGCTGGGTGGCCGCCGCTGCGATGTTGACTGCGATCGTGGAGGGCGCGGCGGGTTCATGCGTGGGCGATATCAGCAGCACCTGCCCGCTGGTGCGAGCGGTCATCGTCCCCACCATGTCCCGATACGCCCGGCCTTGTGGAGAGTCGACGTCGAGCAGCGTCGGGGCGGCGCCCGGCGCGTGCTCCGCCGTTCCCAGGTGGACGACGTCGATGGACCTGGTGGCTGCAGGCGGACCCGTCCTGTACCACCACAGCATCCAGGCAAGACCGCTGGCGAGGGCGGCTGCCATCGCCACCACGACCACGCCGAGAGTGTTGTCCCAGAAGCGCAAGCCGACAACGAAGATGGCGACTCCGACCAGCACCGAAACGACGTTCGGCGCGGCGAAGAGCCGTTTCCATCGCGATCTGTCGTCGGTCATGGATTCCCTGTCGGTCAACGGGTTTCGCCGATACTACGACGTGTCGGGGCGTGCTTATTCGCCCGTCGGATCAGGAAGCGACGCAGGGGGGCGGGGAGTAGATGCCCTCGACGCGTCCCGTCTCCTCCGCCGATGAGATGGGACCCCACAGCAGGAGCTCGTCGCCGTCGTACAGGTAGAACGCCGAGGCTTCTCCGATGGTCTCGTAGACGACGTCGTAGCGGGCGTAGACCTCGTTGAGCGTGCGAAGGTCGTCACCCAGACGCAGCCCCGAAGGCGTCGCAAGGTCGACGTGACTCGTTGGAACCGCAGGCTCCTCGAATCGAAATCCCACGAAGGAGCCGGTCGCGATCGTTCCGTCGATGACGGCGGTCAGCTCGGCCCAGCGGACGATCCGTCCGTCGGCACCGGCGCACAGCCCGTACTCGGCGCCGGCGGCGCCGATCATGTCCGGCGTCCCCAGGCTTGCGGCCAGCCGGCCGAGGGCCTCGGGTGCGGGCGATCCGATGTCGATGGGGCCGATCCCGTCCGCCTTCAGGGTCAGTCGGGACAGCTCCACCGGATCACCCGCCGCCGCGATCGACGCCGGCTCCGGGATGGTGGTGGTGGGAACGGTGGTCGTCGCCGGGGGAGCGGTGGTGGTGGGTGGCAGCGTCGTGGATGTCGGCGGGGTGGTCGTGGGCACCGATGCCGTGGTCGATGCGCCGTCGACGTCTTCACCACCGTCCAACAGGCCGAAGGCGAACATGGCAAACACCGCCGTTGCCGACACCGTGAGGACGATGGCGATGGGCAGGCGGAAGCTGGACGGTCGCTCGTCCGGCTCGTCGGAAGTCAAATCCACGGTCAGCTGCTCGCCGGGTTGGGCGGGAGGCTCGGTCACCGCGACGGTCGCCCCACCCGGAGTCTCAGCGGCGATCGCCGCGCCGACACCGGCCGGGACCTTGGCCTCGGCATAGGCGCCGACCCGTACGTCGATCCAGGGTCGGCCGCATTGGGGGCACTGGGACCGGTCGGCGGGACGTGCGGTCCCGCAGTACACGCAGAGGGGGAGCTGAGCTGACGTCGACATCCGGATCGAGGATACGAGCGAGGGGCGAATAGCCGAGGATTTCGCGGTTTTGTTGGCCACGCGCTCTGCGATATCTCGCAATCTCTGGCACTATTCGTTCATGGCCAGTGAATCTTCCACTCCTTCGTGGGTGGTTCCCGCTCTGCTCATCGCGGCGGCCGTCTTCGTCGGCGTCGTGGGGTGGCTCGTGTGGAATGCGTCGAGCGACGGCGCCGAGGACGAGGGATTGATCCCGCGGCTGGAGGCGTACACCAGCTGCCTCAGCGACGAGGGTGCCAACGTTCCCGTGATCGAGGCCCGGGGGGACGGCGGGTTCGCCATCGTCGTGCCCGGTGCGCTCCTCGACCACGACGTGGACGTCCAGCGGTTCTTCAAGGCGGCACAGGCGTGCCGGGACCTCGCTCCCGATGCGATCGCCACCTTGTTCGGCAGTGGCGACCTCGACCTCGGCCCGCTCCTCGGCCTGCTCGGCCAGGCGGGTGCATTCGATCCGGGTGCGCGCGTCGATCCGGCGCGCGGGGCGGAGTTGCGGCGGCTGTGCGAGCAGGTTGCCAGGGGCGGTATCGACGACCCCGTGGCCGTGAGGCGCCTCGAGGCGCTGTGCGATCAGTTGAGCCGCTGAGCCCGTATCTTCGCCATATCTCACCGGAAACTCAGAAACGGGGTTCACAAACCGGCCCCGATGTGTGATATTGGGAGACTCGGAACTGGTTGCGTGCACTGGGCGCGCCACCGTCGGTGGGAACAGTTTGGGGACGACGGACGCCACGTTGGAGGACTCGTCGGATGACATCAAACCAAAAGCCGCGCAAGGCGGTCGTCAACCGGGCGCTGCGCGAGCGTGAGGAGGCCAAGGAACGGGTGGAGCGGGACACGCTCACCCGAACCCGGCGCGAGCGCGACCGGAGCAAGCTGACCGACGAGCGCGGCCGCCTGACCACCGACCTGGTCAGCCAGTACCTCACTGCCATCGGCGAGTACGAGCTGCTCACCGCGGAGAAGGAAGTCGACTACGCCCAGAAGATCGAGGCGGGTCAGATCGCCCAGGATCGACTGGACAACGGCGACTACGAAACGCGTGCCGAGCAGATCGCGCTCCGGCGCCAGGCGCGGCGCGGCCAGGCGGCCAAGGACGCCTTCCTCACCGCCAACCTCCGGCTGGTGGTGGCCAACGCCCGCCGCTACGCCAACACGTCCGGCATCGACTTCCTCGACCTGATCCAGGAGGGCAACCTGGGGTTGATTCGCGCCGTGGAGAAGTTCGATTGGCGCAAGGGCTTCAAGTTCTCGACCTACGCCACCTGGTGGATCCGCCAGGCCA
>CAYQZO010000113.1:0-6398 GCA_964421925.1 uncultured Acidimicrobiaceae bacterium | reverse complement strand
CTGGTTGTGGGACGTCAGGTAGGTACGCAGGCCAGAGAGGACTCTGCGCAGATCGGCAATGTCCTCCTGAACAGCATCGGCATCCTCCAGCCTGACGTAACCGAGATCTCGGCTGATCAGGATGTGCGCTTGGACCTCATTGACCGATCCAAAGGCGTTCGAGACGAAACGCGCGAAGTCGGGTCGGGTCGCCCGACCCGATCCTTCGGCAAGGTTGGCTGCGACCGAGACGGCAGCTCGCCGCATTTGTGCCTGGAGCCCAAACACTTCGGATCGGGGAAGGGTTGCGCTTATCCGGTACACATCGAGCGCAAGCGAGTGGGCCATCTTCCATGCTCGAAGCTCGGTGAAGTCCGACACGCTTCATAACTACCACACGATGGTCCGAGGTAGAACAGGGGAAATCGGGGAACGCTCAACGGGGAACGCTCAACGGATACCTAGATGCTGATCAGATCCTCGCGCACCGCGTAGAGCACGGCCTCGTTGCGGGAGTGCAGGCCGAGCTTGTCCAGGATGTTCCTGATGTGGTTCTTCACCGTGTTCTCCGAGATGAAGAGGATCGATCCGATCTCCCGGCTGGTGTTGCCCTGGGCGACAAGCTCGAGCACCTCGATCTCGCGCCCGGTGAGCGTCGGCTTGCGGGAGGCGAGCAGCTCCTCGTGGCGGAGCAGCTGGTTGGTGACGTCGAGCAGCTTGCCCGCCATCTGCGGGGAGAGGGCCGCCCCTCCGCCGTCGATGGCGTCGATGGCGGCGATGAGATCTTCGAGCGGGGTGTCCTTGGTCATGTAGCCGCGGGCACCCGCCTTGACGCCGATAAGCAGATCTTCTTCCGACTCGCTTGCGGTGAGCAGCATCACCCTCGAGCCCGGCGACGCCGCGATGATGTCGGCGACGACCTCGAGCCCCGAGGTTCCGGGCATCAGGATGTCGAGCAGGACCACGTCGGGCTGCAGCTGGCGCGATTTGTCGACGGCTTCGCGGGCGGTAACGGCTTCTCCGACGATGGTGAAGTTCGCCGCTTCGAGTGCAGAACCGATGCCGGCGCGGAACAGCGGCTGGTCGTCGACGATGAGCAGTCTCCGCATGGCTTCGCTCCGATTGTCCTGGCTTACTTCGGTTCGATCAGACCGAGGTCACCGTCTTTGCGGTGGTAGAGGACCGACTGCTTGCCGCTCTCTGCGTCGAGGAAGAAGAAGAAGTCGTGTCCGAGCATCTCCATCTGCAACGCAGCTTCCTCGACCGACATCGGGCGCATTTCGAAGGTCTTCTTCCGCACGACGCTGGCCGTTTGGTCGTCTAGGTCATCGACCGTATCTGCAGTTTGATTGAGGTCTTTGTGTCTAGCCCCTCTGGACCGCTGGATGAGTCGCTCCTTGAGCTTTCGCAGCTGCCGCTCGTACTTCTCGGCCGCAGTGTCTAGTGCGGCCCTCGCATCGAATGCGTCCGACTCGACGCGCACCGTGTTGCCCGCGACGCCGCTCGTGATCTCGACCCGGAATCGCCCGTCGCTCCGCCTCGGGTTGTTGTGCTCGGAGAACTCGACGTCGGCGTTGGCGACGTCGTCGAAGATGCGGCTTGCCCGCTCGATGCGCTCTTCGGCGTGATGGCGCAGGTCGTCGGCGAGTTCCATGTTGCGGCCGTGGACGCGGACGTTCACTCGAGCCTCCTCGTTGGTCGGGCCCGGGCGGGCGGCGTGGGTCTTGGCTGGTCGCTGGTGCCGCTGGCCGGGGCACTGCTCACGCCACCTCCGCTGGGCCTGTCGATGTGTTCACTCTATACGCCACCGTCGCGGCCAGGACCAGCGAGGGGCGGAAGGACAAGGCACCGGCGGCGGCGCGCACCGTGGCGCCGGTAGTGACGACATCATCGACGAGCACCGCCCCTGGATCGGTCGGTGCCCCGGGGGTGAAGTGAACCGCGACCCGATCCGTTCGCGGGGAGCCGGCATGGCGCCGCCACCACAGCGGTGCGTCGAGCCCGTCGATCACCGGGATTCCGGTGTGCTCACTCAGCCGGGTGGCGAGGATGCGGGCGGGATCGATCCCGTAGCGGACCCGCCGAGCCAGGGCGCGGGGCACCGGTACCAGCATGGTGGTCGACGCCGGCACGAGGCGGGCGACTGCCTCGACGAATGGCTCGGCGGCGACGGTGACAGCCCGGTACTTGAGGGCGTGCACCAGCCGCTTGGCCGCACCGCTGTGCGCGAACGCGCCCACGACCACGAGACCGCCCGGCAGCAACAGGGTCGACGCGGGGCGCAGCGACCGCCGGCACGTGGCACAGACGGTACCGGCACACGGCTCGGTGCAGGCGAGGCAGAACATGGGGTCGCACCGTATGTGCCGGGTGTGACCAAATCGGCCACAGGGCCCAACGGCCCTAGGACCCGCGCCGCCGGTGGGGCCAAGCTTGAGCGACATGCGGCTGGCAGGCTGGAAGAGCGAAGGCGGGCGGGATGCGTACGTCCGCGCCTACGACGAGGCGATGGCCCTGTGGCCCGTTCCCTACGAGTCCGCACTGATCCCGACACGATTCGGCACAACACACGCTGTGATCAGCGGGCCCGAGGATGCACCACCGCTCCTCTTGCTTCCCGCCGCCATCGGGACCGGGGCACTTCAGTGGTATCCGAACGCGGCCCGGCTCACCACCGCGCACCGGCTGATCGCCCTGGATTTCGTCGCGGCTCCGGGAAAAGGAGCCCAGACCGCGGCGCTCGTCGACCGCACGGATTACACCCGCTGGCTCCTCGACCTGCTCGATGCGCTCGACATCGAGCAGGCCGACGTCGTTGCCTCGTCACAGGGCGGGTGGATGGCCCTCAACCTCGCGATCGAGGAACCGGCCCGTACCCGGGCTGTGGCCGCGCTGGCACCGGCGGCATCGCTGCTGCCGTTTCACAAGCCGATCGAATGGATGATCCGTGTCGGGCCGTGGATGCCGGTATGGACCGCGGGCCCGTCGATCACCGCCAACCTCGCCACCGACTTCGAACCCGACGATCGGTTCGTTCGGGTCGCCGAGTTGGGGCTCCGCCACTTCCGTTACCAACAAGGGGCGCTCATCCCCAGTGGGTATACGGATTCGGATCTGCGCAGCATCCGTTGCCGCCTCCTGGTCATGGTCGGCGACCACGAGCGGATCTACGACCCGCAGGCTGCCCTGCAGCGCGCTGCTCAGTTGATCCCCGGCGTCGAGACGGAGCTGGTTGCCGATGCGGGCCACCTCATCAACATGGACCAGGCCGAGTACGCCGACGCCAGGGTCATCGAGTTCCTGCAGGGTGCTGCGTGACTACTGCCGACCGTCCCCGCCGCACGGAAGTCCGGCCGATTCCACCGAGCAGACGCGCGATCACCAGGGGGCTGCGGGCGGGCCGGCGCATCGCTCCCATCCACGGGCTGCTCAGCCTCGACGTCACCGAAGCGAGGAGGCGGCTGACGGCCGGCGAGGAGCCCTTGTCGTTCACCGCGTTCATCGTCGCCTCCGTCGGCCGGGCCGCTGCTGCCCACCCCGAGGTCCACGCCTACCGCGACTGGCGGGGCCGCCTCGTCGTCCACCACTTCGCCGACATCGTCGCGATGGTCGAAGTCGTGCGCCCGGAGGGGTCCTTTCCCATGGCCCACCTGGTGCGGGACGCCGATGTGCGAGACGTCCGTGACATCAGCGACGAGATCCGGAGGGTCAAAGCTGATCCGGAGGCGAGCCCGAGCGGCCGCATGCTGGCGCGGACAAGCCCGGTCCTGCTCCGGATCCCCGGCGCCTTCCGGCTCATGTACGCCGCCATGGCCCGCTCACCCAGGGTGCGGCGGGCGGCCGGGACGGTGTCGGTCACGTCGGTGGGCATGTTCACCGCCGGGGGCGGCTTCGGCATCGGCTTTCCCACGGTCCTGACGTTGGGGGTGCTGGTGGGCGGCATGAGCGAACGGCCAGTCGTCGTCGATGGCCGGGTCGAAGTCCGTGACGTGCTCGACCTCACCGTGACCGTCGACCACAACGTGGTCGACGGTGCGCCCGCGGCCCGTTTCGTCGATGACCTCCGCCACCTCATCGAGTCGGCGAAGGTGCTGTGACTACGTTCCCTCCTGCCAGGACCCGAGATACGCTTCCTGCTCGGGGGTGAGGGTGTCGAGGCCGGCTCCCATCGCCTCCAGCTTGAGCCGGGCCACGTCTTCGTCCAGCTCCTTGGGGAGCGTGTAGACGTCGGGAGCAAGCCCGGAACCGTTGGCGGCGAGCCACTCTGCGGCGAGCGCCTGGTCGGCGAAGGACATGTCCATCACGTCGGCGGGATGGCCTTCGGCGGCGCCGAGGTTCACCAGCCGCCCCTCGGCCACGATCACGATGCGCCTCCCATCCTCGAGCTCGTACTCCTCGAGGTTGTCGCGTAGGTCGCGGCGCTCCACCGCCGCGGCGGCGAGCCCCTCCAGGTCGATCTCGACGTCGAAGTGGCCGGCGTTGGCCAGGATCGCCCCGTCCTTCATCACCGCGAAGTGCTCGGGACGGAAGACGTGGATGTCGCCGGTGGCGGTGAGGAACAGGTCTCCGATGGGTGCGGCCTGTGCGGCGGTCATCACCCGGTACCCCTCCATGGCGGCGGACAGGGCGCGGATGGGGTCGACCTCGATCACCACCACGTTGGCGCCGAGCCCGTCGGCGCGTCTGGCGATGCCCCATCCGCAGTCGCCGTACCCGGCGACGACCACCGTCTTGCCGGCAATGAGCAGGTTGGTCGCCCGGAGCACGCCGTCGAGGGAGGACTGGCCGGTGCCGTGGCGGTTGTCGAAGAGGTGCTTGGTGTCCGAGTCGTTCACCGCGACCACGGGAAAGCGAAGCACGCCGTCGGCGGCCATCGCCCGCAGCCGGATCACTCCGGTGGTTGTCTCCTCCAGACCGCCGAGGATGGGCTGGTCGGCGCGGGCCTTGTGCAGCACGGTGGTCGTGTCCGCCCCGTCGTCGAAAACGAGGTCGGGTCCGGTGTCGAGGACGGCGTCGATGTGCTCGTAGAAGGTGTCGGAGTCCTCGCCACGGATGGCAAAGACCGGGATGCCGTCGGCGACGAGAGCGGCGGCGACATCGTCCTGGGTGGACAGCGGGTTGGAGGCGCACAGCGCCACCTCCGCACCGCCGCCGCGCAGGGCGCGCATCAGATTGGCGGTCTCGGTAGTGACGTGCATGCACGCCGCCACCTTGATGCCGTCGAGGGGCCGCTCCTTCTCGAACCGATCGCGCACCGCGGCGAGCACCGGCATGCGGCGCGCCGCCCACTGGATGCGTCGCTCACCCGCTTCGGCGAGGGATGGGTCGGCGATGTCGTACTTCATTCCATCACTCCTCCACGAGCAGCTTCTTGAATCGCTCGATCGTGTCGACCGGCACGGGGTCGGTGCCCGCCTGCTCCGCGGTGGCAACCGAGGCGACGTCTCCGACAACGGCAAGGCTGAAGAAGCGGGCGACGGCGCCGGCCCCCGACGACTCGACCGTACCTGCCTCCGACACGGCATCGCCGATCACTTCAGCGGCGCGGTCGAGCCTGCGGGCGATCCTGGGGTGGTCGTCGGCGTCGCGCAGGTACACGATCCCGAAGTGCCGGTCGTTCCCCTTGGTCCACCCCTCGATCTCGTTGTGGTTCATCTCGGGGACCTCGCCGGCGTAGGCGGGCACCTTGGCGTTCTCGTTGAACTGGGTCTTCCACCGGTAGGCGGCGGTCGCACCAACCCCGAACCCGCCGTAGATGACCGGGGTCTTCCCGGCCAGGTTGGCGGCGATGGCGGTGCCGTGGGCGACGGCGGGACCGTCGCCGGATCCGAGCAGGGCCTCGGTGACGTCGGCGGCCTCGGTCAGCGCGGCATCGGGGTCGTCGATCAGTCCGGCGGCGGCGAGGACTTTGACCACCGCCGCGGTCTGGTATCCAACGGCGGCTCGCGGCTGCATCCCGCCGGGGACGGTGACCGCAATCAGGCCCTGGGCGGCTGCGATCTCCTGCAGCGTCCCGCCCGAGGCGATTGCCGCCACCTCAAGCCCGGCGCCGAGGGCGGCGTCCACCCCGGAGAGCACCTCCTCGGTGTTGCCGCTGTAAGACACGGCCACCACCGCCGCCTTCTGCTCCGCGGCCCAGCCGGGGAGGCCGTAGCTGCGGTGGACGGTGATCGGGGAGCCCGCGGTGGCGGCGAGGCTGCCCACCGTGGCTCCCATGGCCGACCCGCCCATGCCGAGCAGCACCACCGGCTTGCCGGCGGTCAACCCGGCCGGCTCGACCCCGATTCCCCAGCGCAGCTGGCCGGGGAGCCCGACGATGGCGTCCATCATCTCGTTCATTGCGGGGGAAGCGCCTCGTCGACCAGCATCACCGGAATGCCGTCGCGCACCGGGTAGCGGCGCCCGCAGTCGGCGCACAC
>CAYQZO010000112.1:0-6426 GCA_964421925.1 uncultured Acidimicrobiaceae bacterium | reverse complement strand
CCGACACCACGCGCACCTTCGCCGTCGGCGAACCACCCGAGGGCTTCATGGAGGCCTATGCGGTGCTGGCGGAGGCGCAGGCCGCTGCGGTCGATGCGGTGAAGCCGGGGGCGACCGCCGAGTCGATCGACGCCGTGGCACGGGGGATCATCTCCGAAGCCGGCTACGGCGACTGGTTCATCCATCGCACCGGGCACGGCATCGGCATGGACGGCCACGAGCACCCGTACATCGTGGAGGGAAACGACCTCGCGCTGGTGCCGGGCATGGCGTTCTCGGTGGAGCCCGGCATCTACCCTCCGGGGGAGTGGGGGATGCGCATCGAGGACATCGTCGCGGTCACCGATGACGGCGTGGAGCGACTCAACCGATCGGACCGCGGGCTGTATCGAGTCGAGTAACCGGACCGGCCCCAGGAGGCGTCCTACGAACGGGAAGCGGGAGTCCGGGGGATCGGCGACGCTCGCCAGCCCTGTCGAGCCCCGTCGGCTCACCTCCATCGCCGCTGGGTCGGGGCGGCTGAGTCACGAGCAGGAGTGGCCGCACTGCTCACTCGCGGTGCGAAATGCAGAGGTTGCCGATACCTCGCACTTGACCAAGTGGGCGTTCCGGCACAGCTTCGGTGCGGCGATTGGGCCATTCTGTCGGCGTGTCGTTACAGGATGCGGGCGACTCCGGGGACTCGGTTGATGAGTAGCCACGCCAGCGCAAACGACCCGGCCACGCCGCCTGTCGCCACGATCAGGCCCTTGGCCTCCGCCGGAACGGGGAGCGGCCGTAACACGACGGCGAGCCCGATCAGAACCAGGCCCTGGAGTACGAAGGCGCCGTAGGCGCTGCGACCGATGGCAGGACTCGCCCACCGGAACCCTTGGTTGAGTCTCCGCTGGGCGACGCCGAGGACCCAGACCGGTGCGAACACGGCCAGCGTGCTCTCGAAGGCGGCGAATCCCATCGCGTCCCAGTGCCAGCCGCCTCCCCAGGTCTCTTCACCCACCGCACCAAATAGGAAGCCGGCGGCCATGAACACGCCGAAGGCGGCGAGGGCGACCAGGCTGACGTTTCGGCTTTGGGCATAGAGCCGGGCGGGGACCTCGGTCAGCCACCCGTAGCGTGCCGCGGTGATGCCGAGGGCGAACAGGGCGATGGCGGCGGGCCACTCGTACAGGTTCAGGTCGACGTACCGTTCACTCTCGAAGGGAAAACCGAGGCGGACCAGGAAGGTGGCCACGCCTACCCCGGCGGCGAGAACCAGCAGATGGCCGACCCGGATACCCCGTGACGCGGCCCGACTCGGGCGACCCCGTCGCAGCCGGGTCCACGCCGCATAGATCAAGGAGAAGATCAGCAGGTCACCGACGAACCAGAAGTAGCCGGTGTCCAGGCTCTCCTCGGCGGTGCCGACGAACTCGACCCAGTAGGAACCAGGCGCGTTGCCCAGGGGGTGATACAGGGCGTAGAGCAGCAGCGGCCAGACGAGCCCGACGAAGACGACGAAGGGGATGCCGAGGCGCACCAACCGGTCCCGGGCGTACCGTCCCGGCCCCTTGCGCTCGAGCGACGGCGGCGTCAACAAGCCGGCGACGAGGAACAGCAGCGGGATCATGGTCAGGGCGAAGGGGACAAGCAGCGGGAATAACAGCCCTTCGGTCACCGGTGACAGCGTGGTCTCCTGGATGTCGGCGTACGACCACAGGTCCAACGCCGCATAGCCCGCCAAGCCATGCCCGGCGATGATGGCGGCGATGAGGAGCACCTTGAGGTTGTCCACATAGAGGTGACGGCGCGAAGCCCACGCCTCGACCGCGACCTCGCCACTCGTTACAGGAGCGGCCGATTCAGGGCTTGTCGACTGCCCCGCAACCACCGTGTCCATGTCACCATCTGGCCCGCCTCCGAGATGATCGTCCAGAGGAGAAATCCTCGAACTCCAGAGCTGTGTTCACCAGAGCAAGAACGATCGCTCACCCAACTTGACACCAGCCACGAAGTGCCGACCCCGAGCGCTCGGCGAATTGGGCGGTATGGCGCGGTATTTGGTGTTCTCGTGCAGTTCGGGTCTGTAGCGCGGTGCCCAGCGGCCACGGTTGGTGGCTATGTGCTCCGGTCCTTGCTCCCATGTGCGGCCACCGAGACGACAGGTGCGTCAGTCGATTTCGCGCCCCGAGGCGTCGTAGTCGCCGGGACGTGACCGGGTGTTCAGTAGCTGCGGGCGCAGTAGGCGACGAGGTCGGGCTCACTCTCGTTATCGGGCATGGTGCCATCGCCACGCTGGATGCAGCGGACCGTGACACCCTTGTCGGCAAGGGCGGCCTTCGCATCCTGGCCGGCGACGACTCGCCAGGGGACCTTGGCGAAGCCGGTGGCAGCGGCGTCGAGTACCTCGTCGATGGTGGTGGCCTCGGCGGTGTTGGTGTCTCGGAACTCGGTAGCGGCGGCGAGCATGTCGCCCTGGACTTGGTCCATGAGCTTGGTCACAGCGGCGGAGGCGCCCGCAACGCCGACCCTTTGTTTGTCGCCCGTGTCCCGGCGGACGACGGTGACCTCGTTCTTCTCCAACTCACGGGGGCCGACCTCGATTCGGACCGGCACGCCCTTGAGCTCCCAGTCAGTGATCCGCCGACCAAACGGGGCGCCGGTCTGGTCGTCGAGGCGAACCTTGACGCCGTGGTCGCCGAGGTCCGCCACGAGCTTCCTGGCTGCGTTGTCGACCTCGCCGCCCTCCCGAACCACGATAACGACGGCTTGGATGTGGGCGAGCGCGGGCGGGATGCGCAAGCCGTTGTCATCGCCGTGAGCCATGATCAACCCGCCGACCATTCGGGTGGAGGCACCCCAGCTGGTGGTCCAGGCGTGTTGTTGGTTGTTGTCCCCGTCGAGGTAGAGGATGTCGAACGCTTTGGCGAAGTTCTGGCCGAGTTCGTGGCTGGTACCCATCTGCAGCGCCTTGCCATCGCGCATCATCGCTTCGCACGACAGGGTGTTGACCGCGCCCGCGAAGCGGTCGTAGCTTGGCTTGATGCCGAGGTGGAGGGGGATAGCGAGCACATTGACCATGAAGTCGGCGTAGACCTCGTGGAGGATCTTGGCCGCATAGGCAGCAGCGTCCTCCCGCGTGGCGTGAGCCGTATGGCCCTCCTGCCACAGGAACTCGGTGGTGCGTAGGAACATGCGGGGCCGCAGTTCCCAACGCACGACGTTGGCCCACTGGTTCAGCAACAGGGGCAGGTCACGGTAGCTCTGGATCCACTTGGCCATGAACTCGCCGATGACCGTCTCGCTCGTGGGCCGGACCACCAAGGCCTCCTCGAGCTCCTTACCCCCACCGTGGGTCACGACCGCCAGTTCGGGGCTGAACCCCTCGACGTGCTCGGACTCCCGGGTGAGATAGCTCTCGGGGATGAACAGCGGGAAGTAGGCGTTCTCCGCTCCAGCAAGCTTGATCCGCTGGTCCATCTCGGCTTGCATCCGCTCCCAGAGGCCATACCCGTAGGGCCGGATGACCATGGTGCCCCTGACCGGCCCGTTGTCTGCCAGCTCGGCCTTGTTGAGGACGTCCTGATACCAGCGGGGAAAGTCCTCCGCCTGTGGGGTGAGTACGGGAGCTCGTCCTGATGCGGCCATGGATCGGAGATCTTACGACCCGCCGGTTGAGACACCGAGCAGGTCGATGTCGCGCCCAGTACGACACAGACACCAAACGGGCCGCCCAGATCACCTACACCGCAGAGCGATAGCGCGCACTCCACGAGCAGATCCGGCATTCCGTGCCGCCAGGAGAAACGCCGGGACTGAGCTCCGCCTACCCTTGCCCCCCGAGGAGGTGCCGTGGCCAAGGACATCGAACAGCTCTCGGTCGACGCGCTACGGATGCTGTCCATCGATGCCGTGCAGCGGGCCAACTCGGGACACCCAGGCATGCCCATGGGCATGGCCGACTTGGCCGCCGTGCTCTGGTCCGAGTTTCTCCTCGTCGACCCGGACCATCCCACCTGGCCGGACCGGGACCGCTTCGTCCTCTCCAACGGGCACGGCTCGATGCTGCTCTACTCCCTGCTCCATCTCAGCGGCTTCCCCGTCGCTATGGAGGAGCTGGAGGACTTCCGCCAGTTCGGCTCCCGCACCCCCGGCCACCCCGAGTACGAGCCGGGCCTCGGCATCGAGATGACCACCGGCCCGCTCGGCCAGGGGTTTGCGACTGCGGTCGGCATGGCCATCGCCGAGACCCATCTCCGCGACGTCTTCGGCCCGGATCTCGTCGACCACCGCACCTACGCCTTCGTCTCCGACGGCGACGTCATGGAGGGCGTCGCCAGCGAGGCCGCCTCGCTCGCCGGCCATCTCGACCTGGCGAAGCTCACCTACATCTACGACGACAACTCGATCACCATCGACGGGTCCACCGAACTGGCCTTCTCCGAGGACGTTGCCAAGCGCTTCGATGCCTACGGGTGGCACACCGTTCACGTCGACGGCCACGACCGACCCGCCATCCGCCAGGCCATCGCCGAGGCCAACGGCGCCGACCGGCCCTCGCTGGTACTGGCCAAGACCCACATCGCCTACGGCTCGCCCAACAAGCAGGACACCGCAGGCGCCCACGGCAACCCGCTCGGTGAGGACGAGATCAAGCTGGTGCGGGAGGAGTACGGCTGGGAGTACCCGCCGTTCGTGGTCCCCGACGAGGTGTACGGCTGGTTCGCCGAGGGCATGAAGCGGGGACGGGCCGCCCGCCAGGCCTGGGAGGCCCGCCGCGACGCTTCCTTCGCCGCCGACGCCGAAGTGGAGAAGCGGTGGGCCGCCTACTACGACCCGGGCCCGGTGACGCTTGCCGACCCGAAGGCGGAGGGGTCGGCGGCGACGCGCAGCCTGTCCGGAGCCGTGATCCAGGATCTGGCCGCGGCCATGCCCGGGCTCATTGGGGGCTCCGGCGATCTGACTCCATCGAACAACACCTTCATCGACGGCTCGCCCAACTTCTCCGCCGACCACCCTGGAGGGCGCAACCTCCACTTCGGGGTCCGGGAACACGCCATGGGCGCCATCACCAACGGGCTCAACCTGCACGGCGGGCTGCGCGGCTACGCCGGCACCTTCCTCATCTTCTCCGACTACATGCGGGGCGCGGTCCGCCTGTCGGCGCTGATGGGCGTCCCGTCGATCTGGGTGTGGACCCACGACTCGGTCTTCCTGGGCGAGGACGGGCCGTCGCACCAGCCCATCGAGCACCTGGCGTCGCTGCGCGCCATGCCCAACCTGTGGGTGTTCCGTCCCGCCGACCCCACCGAGGTCGCGGTGGCCTGGGAGACGGCGATCGCCCGCACCGACGGGCCCACCGCCCTCGCCCTGACCAGGCAGGGCGTGCCGGTGCCGGAAACGGCCCCCGACCGGCAGCTGGTCCGCCGCGGCGGCTACGTGCGCCGCGACGGCAGCGACGCGGTGCTGGTGGCCACCGGCTCAGAGGTCTCGCTCGCCGAGCGCACCGCGGAGCTCCTCGCCGGCGAGGGCGTCTCGCTGCGGGTGGTGTCGGTGCCGTGCTGGGAAGCCTACGACGAGCAGAGCCAGGACTACTGCGATCTGGTGGTGCCTCCCGACATGCCGGTGGCAACCCTGGAGGCGGCGGCGACCTTCGGGTGGCAGGTCTTCACCGGGAGGGAAGGGCTGCACATCGGCATCGACCACTTCGGGGCCTCGGCTCCGTGGACCGTCATCGCCGCCGAGTGGGGGTTCACGCCGGAGGCGGTCGCCGAGCGGATCCGGGCGTGGCTGGAGACCTAGCGCCCGACCTCCTCTTCGTGATGTGGGGCGCAGGGGTCGCCATTGGAGCGGCATTGGTCGCCTACTGGCGGGTGGTCGGACGCGGCTTCCTGTGGCTGGCCGGGGCGGTGGCCGCGGCTTTGGCCGCCCTGGCGGGGGCAGCCGGTGCCGGAGCGATGGCCTGGGTCGCCGCAGCTCTGGCCGTCGCCGGGGCGGTGCTCGCCGATCGCCCCATCCCATCGGGAACGCTCTTTGCCCTCGGCGCCGCGCTGCTGCTGCTCGCCGGGTACCAGCCCGACCTGCTCGAGGTGGCGCTGCTGATCACGGGAACGCTGCTGTTGGGCGGCGTGACCTCGGAGATGCTGCTCGGCCACTGGTTCCTGGTCGACCCCACGCTTCCCCGCAAGCCCCTCTTCGACCTCGACGAATCGGCGGCCCTGGGGCTCGCCGGTGAAGCCGGTGTCACGGTCGTCTCGGGCGCCCTCGCCTTCGGGACCGCGCTCACCTGGGTGTGGCTGGCGCTGGTGGTGATGGCAGGCCTGCTCATCGCCGGGGTGTGGTTCTCTCTGCGCGAGCCGCGCTACTCGGGGGTGATGGCGGCGACCGGGCTCTCCTACCTGGCGGTGCTCGTCTCCTGCTACCGGTTCGGCCCCGCCACCGACGGCTGGC
>CAYQZO010000111.1:0-6436 GCA_964421925.1 uncultured Acidimicrobiaceae bacterium | reverse complement strand
GGTGATATCGCTGTTGAGCGCGGCCACGCTGTCATCGATGGTCACCGCGGGGAGGCTCGCCGGGTCGATCTCCACGTCGACGGCGACGGATCCAGCAGTCGCAATCGCCTCGGCCGGGCCGCGCGCCGGGATGCCGGCAACGACGATCGCAGTGCCGATCACGACGACGAGCGCGCCGCCGAGAGCGCCGCGCCAGAAGGAGCGCAGCGGGGTCAGCGACCCACCTCGTGCGCTTGTGGCCCTGCGCAGGAATTCGGTCGTGCGCGACCATTCCTCTTGCGCCGGCAACACGCGGTCGAAGACGTATCGCAACGGGCTCATCAGCGCCAGCCCGGCGAGGAGCCCGACCTTGGCGCCGAACTCGGTGGCCTGCGGAGCGATGAGCAGCGTGCACACGATGGCGACGCTGATGGCGAACAACACACGCGCCGCCTTCCCCGTCGGGATCGTCTTCGGGTCGGTGATCATGAAGAACAGGAAGAAGAGGATCTCCGGCGACAGCACCACCACCCACCAGAACTGCGACCCGCACACCGGCTCGAGCGACCAGCGTGCGGTGAAGCAGTGCCCCGACGCGGCGAGCAGCCCGAGGCCGGCACCAAGGGTCAGCCAAAAGGCGACCATCATCGCGAGCAGGTCGAGTCGGTAGGCGATGACGAGGCCGCCGGTGAGGATGATCGCGTAGGCGGCGACCATCCAGGGGTTGCTCACCGGTGCCCACCAGAAGTCCAGCGGTTCGACCCGCGAGCTCCCCAAGACGACGAAGGCGACGACGAGGGCCACGTTGGAGGGGTTGAACACGTGGGAACCGCGGTAGCGGATGGCGTATTTGGAGATCAGGGCCAGCACGGCGACGAGGACGAACAGATACCAGCCCCGCCACGACCAGGCGTCGCCGCCGTCGGTCCCCACGACGCGCAGGATCAGCGCGATGCCGGCGACGGTGTTGAGGGCGCTCGCCGGCCACACCAGCTTCCCGGTTCGATACAAGGTCCACGATCCCTCGATGAGGGCGCCGGCGGCCAGCGCGACGAGGATCTGCGGGATCGATACCCGGAATTCGAGCCCGATCAGGCCGATGGCCAGCACGGACAGGACGGTGGCGGCAACGACGAGCCGGGGATCCCGCCTGCTCGGCAGCTCCACCGGAACGGTCCGCTCCCCGAGACGCAACGTTGCCGTGCTCATGGACGAAAAGGTAGTCAGGCGGCGCGCTTGGGCACAGGGCCGGCGTCGCGATACCGATGCTCCCCGCCCACAGAACACCGGGTGTGGAACACTGTGCCGATGGACGATGTCGCCGTCGCCGAGGAGACTCGCGACGCCAACGAGATGGTGCGAAACGCCGGGTGGCTTGGCGCGGGCGCAATTGCCGGCGCCGGGCTCACCATCGCCCTCGTCGTGCTCGGCGCCGCGATCCTGCGCCCCCAACCGCCCGCGCCGGCCATGGCTCCGCCACGGTTCGTCGAGGAATCTGCCCCAGCCGGCGTTGCTCACACCTACGACGGCGAGTTCACCTTCTTCGTCGGCGGAGGTGTCGCCGCCTTCGACTGCAACGCCGACGGCAAGCCGGACCTCTTCTTCGCCGGAGGCACCAACCCGTCGGCGCTCTACCGCAACCAGAGCGCAATCGGTGGTCCGCTCCGCTTCGAGGCGGTTCAAGGCTCGACCGCCGCGCTGACCGGTGTCACCGGCGCCTACCCCCTCGACGTCGATTCGGACGGCATTGTCGACCTGGCCGTGCTGAGGGTGGGGGAGAACGTGGTTCTGCGGGGCACGGGTGACTGTGGGTTCGAGCGTGCCAACGAGGCGTGGGGGGTCGAGGGCGGCGAAGCCTGGACCGCCGCGTTCAGTGCCACCTGGGAGGATGGAGCGGATCGGCCGACCCTCGCCTTCGGTAACTACGTGGCCCTCGATGCCGAAGGCGAGCCGGCGGACACCTGCGCCGACAACGCCCTGTACCGGCCCGACGGACCCGACGGCTACACCGCACTCACGCCGCTCACACCCGGGTGGTGCACGCTGTCCATCCTGTTCAGCGACTGGGACCGATCCGGCATCCCCGACCTGAGGATGACCAACGACCGCCACTACTACCGCATCGGTGAGGAACAGCTGTGGGACATGAGCCAGGGGACACCCCGCCTCTTCACCCACGAGGAGGGCTGGGAGGAGCTCCGCATCTGGGGGATGGGCATTGCCAGCCAGGACATCACCGGCGACGGTCTGCCCGAGGTCTTCCTCACCAGCCAGGCCGACAACAAGCTGCAGACCCTCGCCGACGGCGCGGCCCAGCCCCGCTATCGCGACGTCGCCCTGGTCTCGGGGGCCATCGCGACCCGGCCCTTCGCCGGAGCGGACACCGAGCTTCCCTCGACCGCCTGGCACGCCGAGTTCCAGGACGTCAATAACGACGGCTACGCCGATCTCTACATCGCCAAGGGGAACGTCGAGGCTCAACCCGGCTACGCGGCCGAGGATCCGAACAGCCTGCTCCTCGGCCAGCCCGACGCCACCTTCGTCGAGGCGGCAGACGCCGCCGGCATCGTCAACTTCGCCAGGACCCGGGGGGCTGCACTGGTCGACCTCAATCTCGACGGCATGCTCGACCTGGTCGAGGTGGACCGGCGAGAGCCGGTCAAGCTGTACCGCAACATCGGCTGGGGAAGCGTCGAAGCGCCGCAACCGATGGGCGACTGGATCGCGATTCGGCTCTATCAGCAAGGCGCGAACGGCGACGGCATCGGCTCGTGGATCGAGGTGCAAACCGGGGGCCGGACGATCGAGCGCGAGGTGACGATCGGGGGCGGGCACGCCGGCGGACAGCTTGGTTGGATCCACTTCGGCCTCGGCGACGCCGACTCCGCCCGCATTCGCGTGCGGTGGCCCGGCGGCGCCGTCGGGCCCTGGCTCGAGCTCGACGCCGACCGGTTTGCCGTCATCGAGCGCGGCGCCGGGGAGCCCATCGTCTTGTCGCCCTGACCTGCCCTGAGATCCGGCGCGCGACTCCTACAGCGCCACCGAAACCGGTTCGCCCGCGATCACCTTGACCTCCCGGCCGCGGACCCACACCGCCAGATCATCCCCGCCGCGTAGGGAGAAGCCGATCTCGGCTGGTGCGACCTTGACGTCGAGCACTTCGCCGCGGATGGTGAGGGAGAAAGCGAGCGAGGTCCACGCTTCGGGGAGGTGGGGATCGAAGGTGAGCTGGCCGTCGTAGTCCCGCATCCCGCCGAACCCGTATACGAGGTTCATCCACACGCCTCCGACCGAAGCGAGGTGCACCCCGTCGACGGCGTTGCCGTGGACGTCGGCGAGGTCGGCGTAGACCCCGTACAGGAAGTACTCACACGCCTTGTCGGGGAGCCCGACCTCGGCGGCGACGATGCTCTGTATGGATGCCGAAAGCGACGAGTCGCCGGTGGTGAGCGGGTCGTAGTACTCGAAGTTCTTGCGCTTCAGGTTCGGGGGGAACTCTCCGCCGCGCAGGAACATGGCGAGCACCACGTCGGCCTGTTTCAACACCTGATGCCGGTAGATCACGAGCGGGTGGTAGTGCAGGAGCAGCGGGAACCGGTCGGCGGGTGTGTGCTCCAGGTCCCAGGGAAGCTTGTCCAGGAAGGTGTCGTCCTGCGGGTTGATGCCGCGTTCCTCGTCATAGGGGACGTACATGCGGTCGGCGGCGCGGCGCCACTGCGTTGGCTCGTCCTCGGCGAACGACACGGCAGAGCACAGCGCCTCGTGGCGCTCCGGGTGCTCCGCGCGCAGCCAATCGATGACGTCGGCGGCGTAGCGGAAGTGCATCTGGGCCATCAAATTGGTGTACACGTTGTTGTTGATCATCACCGTGTACTCATCCGGCCCCGTGACGCCGTGGATGTGGAAAGCCCCCTGCTCGTCGAAGAAGCCGAGGTCGTACCAGAGACGGGCGGTGGCGAGCAGCATCTCGGCGCCGGCGTCGACGAGGAACTCCTCGTCACCGGTGGCTTCGACGTAGCGCTTGATGGCGTGCATGACCGCGGCATTGATGTGGTACTGGCCGGTGCCCGCCGGGAAGTAGGCCGACGCCTCGTCACCGTTGATGGTCCGCCATGGGAACAAGGCGCCGACCTGGTTCACCTCTTCCGCGCGTTGTCGAGCCTTGTCGAGGATGCTGTGGCGGAAGCGGAGCAGGTTGCGAGCCACGTGGGGTTGGGTGTAGAGGACGAACGGGAAATCGAAGATCTCCACGTCCCAGAAGTAGTTGCCCTGGTAGGCCTGTGAGCTCAGCCCCTTGGCCGGGACGCTGGTTCCCTCGGCCCGCGCCGTGTTCTGCATCAGCTGGAACAGGTTCCACCGGATCGCCTGCTGCAGACGGACGCCGGCTCCGACCTGGACATCGGACCGGTCCCACATCGCGTCGAGCTCCACGCGCTGACGCTCGACCAGGGCATCGAAGCCGATCTCGATGCCTCGATCCAGCGTGCGCTGTGCGCGCTCGGCCAGCTCTGTGGGAGGAAGCTCGGTCGAGTCGTGATAGGCGAGCAGCTTGGTGATACCGAAGGGAGCGCCGGGGCGCGTATCCACCACGTAGACGATCTTGGCGAGGTCCGGCTCGACCTCGCTCGTCGCCCGGTACTCGCAATCGGTCGCCACCACGTGGTCGACCCCGCAGGCGAGGGTCATCCCGCTGTTGTGTGCGCGGAACCCGAGGACGACCCGGTCGTCCGTCGACTCCTGGAGGGCGGGATCGAGCACCCGGTGCTGCATTCCCTTGGCTCGGCGCGGATCGAAGCGGACCGGCTGATCCACGGGGCGGGCGTCCTGGTGGTTGAACAGCTCGGAGACCACGACCAATGAGGCTTCGGCGTCGACCTCCACCTCCCATGAGATGGCGGCCAGGTGACGGTGCTCGAACGAGACCAAACGCATCGACCGGACCCGGACGAGCTTCTCGAGCGGGGTCCTCCACACCAGCTCACGCCGGAGCACGCCGGTGCGCAGGTCCAGGGCTCGCTCCGTCTGCGTGATGTCGGCCTCGCCGTCCAAGGTCATCGGCTCGTCGTCGACGAAGAGGCGGAGGATCGTCCCGTCGGGTGCGTTGATGATCGTCTGCCCGTTTCGGGCGAAGCCGTATGCGTCCTCCGGGTACATGATCGGCCACGTCTCGTGGAACCCGTTGATGAAGGTGCCCCGCTGGTGGGCGGGGCGGGCCTCGTCGTACGAGCCGCGGATCCCCATGTAGCCGTTGCTGAGCGCAAACAGGCTCTCGGTGCGCCCGAGCAGGTCGTGGTGGTGGCCGTGCTCGACGAGCCGCCACTCGTCAGCCGGGAAGTCCTCCTTCGGCAGCCAACGGAAGGGGCGGGGGATCATGGCGCACCCGCGATCAGCTCGGCGAGGTCGGCGACCACGATGTCGGCGCCGTTGTCGCGGAGGGCTCCGGCTTGTTCCGGCGAACCGACGCCGACGACGAGCCCGAAGCCGCCGGCGGCACCGGCCTGCACTCCGGAGATGGCGTCTTCGACGACAACGGTGCGGTCGACCATTGCATCGAGTCGTTGGGCTGCCTCCAGGAACGTGTCCGGAGCAGGCTTGCCGGGCAGCCCGAGCTCGGCGGCCACCGAACCGTCGACGCGGGTGTCGAACTCGTCGGCGATGCCGGCGGCTTCGAGGACCATGGCGGCGTTCTTGCTCGACGACACCACAGCGGTCTTCACCCCCGCGGCGCGAAGCGACTCGATGAGGCGCACGGCCCCGGGAAAGGGCTGCACACCCTCCGCTGCGATGAGTCCGACGACCAACTCGTTCTTTCTGTTGCCGAGGCCTGCCACTGTATCTGCGCCCGGCGGGTCGGTCGGATCGCCCTCGGCGAGCTCGATGCCGCGGCTGTGCAGGAAGCTGCGCACGCCGTCGTAGCGCGGCTTGCCGTCGACGTAGGTTCGGTAATCGGCGTCCTCGAAGGCAGCGAACGGTTCGCCGAGGTGTTGGGCGCGATCGTGCAGGTACTCGTCGAACATCTGCTTCCAGGCACGGGCATGGAGCGAAGCGGTCTCGGTGAGCACACCGTCGAGGTCGAAGAGGACCGCGTCGAACCGATCGGGGTCGAGGGTGGGTTGTTGCATCTTCCGAGTTCTACGGGCCGCTGCTCGGCAGCCTATTGGGATAGTCCGGCGGGGCGCGCCCGGTTTCTACACGCTAGGTTTAGCAACTCTGCTCGACTGGAGGTCGTATGGCCGAGATCAGCATGAACGATCTCACCAAGATCTACGACGACGGGACGCTGGCGGTCGGGGATTTCGATCTCACCATCGAAGACGGAGAGTTCCTCGTGCTCGTAGGGCCATCCGGCTGCGGCAAATCGACGGTTCTGCGCATGATCGCCGGACTCGAGGACATCTCTGGCGGCGAGATGTACATCGGTGACCGGCTGGTCAACGACGTGTCACCCAAGGATCGT
>CAYQZO010000110.1:0-6441 GCA_964421925.1 uncultured Acidimicrobiaceae bacterium | reverse complement strand
CGGTGCGGCGGTGATCGTGCCGAAGTCCCAGTCCACCCCGGGCACGTCGATGTAGAGCTCGATCTCGTTGCCGTCGGGATCCACCAGGTACAGGCTGTGGGTCACTCCGTGGTCGGTGGCGCCCATCACCGGTACCCCGGCTTCCTGGAGGCGGGCGAGGGCGGCGCGCAGCTCGTCGTCGGAGTCGCCGACCTTCAACCCGAAGTGGTACATCCCCACCCGGCGCCCCTGGGGGATCGGAGCGGCCTGGTCGCCCACCTCGATGAGCAGGAGCTCATGGTGGGTCCGGCCTCCGGAGAACAGCGCGATGGGCAGGTGCCCGAGCGAGTCATCGCCGAGCTGCTCCCAGCCAAGGACGTCCCGGTAGAAGCGCACCGAACGGTCGATGTCGCGAACGTAGAGCACGATGTGGCCGAGCTCCTGCACGGTCCCCTTGCCGTCCTCGCTCATGATCCCTCCTAGAAATCGCGCAGCATGGTGGTGACGATCGACGCCAGCAGCGGCGCCGACACGTCCTCGATGAAACGGAGGAAGTCTCCGGCCGCTTCCCTGTTCGCCCCATCGGCGATGGCGCGGATCACCGCAAACGGAATGTCGCGCTCGGCGCACACCTGGGCGACCGCGCCCCCCTCCATCTCGACGGCGAGGGCGTCGGGGAAGGCGGCGCGCAGGCTGTAGCGGTCGTCGGCGCTGTTGACGAAGCGGTCCCCGGTGACGACCAGCCCGTGATGCACCGCGGCGCCGGTCATCCGGGAGGCGGTCAGGGCGCGCTCGGTCCAGCGGTCGTCTGCGGCGATGAAGATCTCCTGGAGCGAAGGAATGACGTGGGGCGGAACGAGGGGGGAGGCGTCGAAGTCGTGTTGGGCGAGCGCATCGGCCACGACGATGTCACCGCGGTGAACCCCGGGATCGAGGCTGCCGGCGACGCCGGCGAACAGCACGGTCTCGGCGGCGTGGCGGTCCAGCATGGTGGTGACCGTCGAGGCCGAAGCTACCTTGCCGAAACCGGAGATCCCGATCACGACGGGCTTGGATTCGAGGGTGCCGGTGACGAACTCGCGCGAACCCGTGTGGTGCGTCTGGGCGCCGTCGAGCCGACCGGCGAGCAGGCCGACCTCGGCCTCTATGGCACCGAGGATTCCGATCACGCTACGACTTCGGCTTCTTCTGGGTCGGCGTCAGCGTGCTGGTGTAGTCGAAGCTCCGCTCGAGGTACGGAGCGAGCTTGGCGGTGTCGTTGAGCAACTCGTCGGGAACGGCCACCATGTTCTCCGACGGCGGCCACGATGGGTCGGCGCGGAACATCCCGGTCCCGAATTGGGCCATGAACGCCTCGCGCTCCTCCTGGGGGAGGCGGATCCCCACCACCCCGTGCGTGGAGATCATGGAGTACGTGTTTCCGTTCACCGCGGTATAAGCCGATCCGAAGTTCGACTTGGAGCCGATCCCGGCCGCTTTCACCCCCGCCTCGTACAGCTCCAGCTTGTCCGGAGGCACGCCGGTCGTCTTCTTGGTCGCCATTCCAACCTCCCTCCTCAGACACTACCGAAGCTGCAGGACGCTGCGTCGCCCGTAGCTCGCAGCTCGGATACCCTGGCTCCCGATGCGACGCCCACTGATCATCGCTGTGCTCGCCGTTGCGATGCTCGCCGCATCGTGTGGTGATAGCGGCCGCCACACCGAGCCGTTCGACATCCCGGACGAGGTCTCCGGCACGGTGTCCATCCCACAGGGCCTGCAGGATCAGGTGTGTCTTTTCGCCCACGGCACCGGAGCCGGCGTCGAGGTGGTCACCGTTGATCCGGATACCCCGGCCGCGGACTCCCTTCTCCCCGGCGACGTCATCACCGCAGCCGACGGCACCCCGGTCAACCGCGGGGCCGAGCTCATCGCCATCGTGCAGACGAAGCTGATCGGCGAGGTACTCCAGCTGAATGTGTCGCGGGCGGGCGAGGACGATTTCCAGGCAAACGTCACGCTGGTCGAGCGCCCGGACAGCCCAGGATCTCCCACGATGGGCCTCCGCATCCGGACCGCCGTGGAGATGGGCGATGCCCGCCTGGTCGATGGGTCCGGCACCCTCGAATCCCGGCACAGCATCGTGGTCTCGGTGGGCGGCCAGCTCTATGGCGTCGACCCGCTTGCCGGCAGCTGGGTGGATCTCGGTGCGGAGACCCCGGATGCCCGCTGGATTCCGGCGGCGGGCGGGATCTACACGATCGAGGAGGGTGACCCCGACCGGCTCGTGAGCGTGGCCGGCGTCGACGCTTCCATCCCGTTCATCGTCGACAGCTGGCGGCCACAGTGGGTGCTCGGCGCCCAGGGGCAACTCGTGCTCGTACGCGCCGACCGCGATACCGAAACCGGTGCGGAGTCTGCGGTGTTCGCCATGGATCCGGTCACCGGCGAGGTCGCCTGGGAGTATCAGCCCGCCGGCTCCCAGGGCAACCCGATCCCGGTGCTCGCCATTTCGTCACCTTCCGGCGACCGGACCCTGCTGGCGACCACCGTCTTCGACGCCGACGGCAATGCGGGGCCGTTCGCCTACTCGATCGTGGACGGCGAAGGCATGCTCACGGTGCCTCCCGACGGAATCGACATCCCGCTCGGCGCCCTCGTCATCGGCTGGCACAGCGACGACCAGATCGCCTACCTCGACGCGAACGTCGAGGCCGTCCTGCTGCGCAACATCGACGACGGTTCGCTGGACGAGGTGCTCCTCCCCATCGCCTCGGACAACGTTCAGTTCGCTCCGGTCGGCGATGGGGCGCATTTCTACGTGCTCGGTGCGGGGCGCATCGACCTGATCAGCGCCGCCGCCGACGGCACCCTCCGCCCCCTTGCGGTCAACTGCCCCACCGAGAGCGTGTCACCCCCCGGCTTCGTGACCTAGACGCTGCGAGCCCAGGGCTCGCAGCCGCGTATGTTGTGCTGGGGGCCCAGAGAATCGCGACGGAACCCGTTCTGTGGGCTGGGGGCCGCGTATGGCACGCTGCGAGCCCAGGGCTCGCAGCGCCATCACCTAGTCGGCCGCCACCACCTCGTCCGGGCTCTCCACCTCGCCGTTCCCGGAATGTCCGCCGTTCCCGGCAGGGCCGCGGGCACTCGTCTGGCCACCGTTGCCGCGCACCTGGTCCTGCAGCTTGGAGATGTCCGCGGCGGCGAAGCCCTGGGGCTGGTGCGCCGTCCGGGAACCCGCCGGAGTACCCATGATCTCGGCGACCATGTCGCCGGAGATGGTCTTCTTCTCCTCGAGGACGAGCGCAAGGCGCAGGATGTCGTCCCGATGTTCCTCGAGCAGCTCCTCGGTCTCCTCGTAGAGGCCCTGCAGCCGCTTCTCGATGCGGTCGGACAGCCGGCCCACCACCTTCTCGGTGGGGTCGGGGGTCTGGGAGATCACGTGCTCGGGAAGGCCGGCGAGCGAGGTGAGCCCGGAGCCCATGCCCCACACGCCCTCCATCAGCGCCGTGGCCTGGGTGGCGTTCTGCAGGTCGCCGTACACGCCGCCGCTGTTGTCGCCGCCGAAGAACATGCGCTCGGCGACCAGGGAGGCCAGCGACACCTTGACGTCGATCTCGACCTCGGTGCGCCACTGGGTCTCCCGCTCCTCGATCTTGAGGTTGGCCACCATGCCGAGGAAGGTCTGCCGTTTCTCGATGGTCACCAGGTCGATGACGCTGTGCGAGCGCAGCAGGTGGGCGGCGACGGCGTGGCCGGCCTCGTGGATGGCGACGGCGTGCTTCTCCCGCGTGATGTACTCGACGTCTTCGGGAGGGCCGAGCTCCTTGAGCGAGCGAGCCTTCCAGATGTCGTCCCACTGCACGGTGTCGCGATCGTCCCGGATGGCGAGGATCAGACCCTCGTTGACCAGGTCCTTGATCTTGGCCCCCGAGTAGTAGGGGGTCATCACGGCGAGCTTCTCCACCTGTTCCGGTGTGATGGTGTTCTTCACTTTGGCCAGATAGCCGTTGAACGTCTCGACGCGGCCCTCCTTGGAGGGATATCCCACCCGGAAGATGCGGTCGATCCGCCCCGGCCGCAACAGCGCCTCGTCGAGGGTGTTGGGCATGTTGGTCGCCATCATGATCAGGATGCGGTACTTGGGCGGATCCTTTGGCTTCATGCCAACGGCCCTGCGGAACTTGTTGGACAGGCCGCGCGGCTTCTTCAGCCCGGAGATCTCGGTGAGCAGGGCTTGCAGCGTCCCCATGCCGCCGCCCCCCATGCCCATGCCGGCACCCATGATCACCCGGTCGTACCACCGCCGGGGCGGCTCGGGAGCCTCCGACTTGTCGAACAGGCCCATGGCCTCGAAGGTGCGGTACTGGCTCTGCGGCGACTGGTAGCTGATGCCGTTGCAGGCAAGGTTGGCTTCGATCTCGAAGGGTTGGAACGGGCCGCCACCGGCGGCGAGCGATCCCCGGCTCCCAAGCGAGTCGGCCTCGTCGAAGAACACGATCACGCCGCCGTGTTGCAGTGACAGCTTGCGCAACTTACGGAAGAGTCGTTTCACCTTGAGGATGCCCACACCCATGAACATCTGGATGAAGGCGCCCGGATCGACGAACACGAACGGCTTGCCGGTCTCACCGGCGATGGCCTCGGCCATCAGCGTCTTGCCCGTCCCCGGGGGGCCCCACAACAGGATGCCGCCGGGGATGTAGCCGCCCTTCTCCTCGATCTCGTCCGGGCGCTCCAGGAAGGCGACGTTCTCCTTGACCAGGTCGAGGACGTGGTCCTGGCCCCACACCGAGGCGTACCGGGTCTCGATGTCCTCGGGGAAGATGATGTCGATGCCGCCCCGGGAGAGGAACCAGAAGAGCAGGCCGAACTGGGCCACGATGATCACCATGAAGGACATGAAGTAGATGATCATGAAGGCGTATTCGCCGATCAGGCTGGGGATGGCGAGGAGCCCGTCGATGGGGTTGTCCACGCCGTCGACAAGGATCATCACCGCATACCCGATGATCATCAGGAAGACGAACACCTTGAAGGCCCGGGCCAGGCGATAGCGGGTCCAGTCGGTGAGCCGCTTCTGGGTCGCCCGCTCGGTACCACCGAAGACGGTGTGCGACCAGAAGTGGTTGTAGCCGGCCGACTTCTCCGAGATGTAGTAGTGGATCTGGCGGAGCAGCTCCAACCCCATCAACACCAGCAGGAAGATGCCGAACCCGCTGTCGAGGACGATCTCCCATGCCTCTCTCCACCCGGTGAACGGAGGATTCAGCTGATAGGTGACCAGGATGAAGAAGAAGAGCCCAAGGATGATGAACACCTTCCACCGGTCGAACCAACTCGCCGGCCTCCGCCGGTTCTTCTCCGTCTTCACGCCTTCGTACACAGTTGTCTCAGCCACGGGTATTCACCAGCCATGAGTCGACGATTTCGAGTATCTGCAATCCGTAGTGGTCGAAGCACTCCAGGCTGCAACCGACCGCAACCTGGTACAAGGTGGTGACGTCCGGATCCGTCACCGAGATGAGATGGACCCCGACGTCCTGTTCGGTGCCCGGCTCCTTGTAGATCACCGTCACCTGCACGCCCTTGAAGTCGTCACCGACGTCGATGTCCTTCTTCGCCAGCTCACGCTGCTCCGATGCCGAGTGGTAGGGAGCAACCACCTCGGCGAGCATGAAGCGTGAGATGTAGTCGCGAGTCAGCGGCGAGATCCGCCGCACCACGGAGCTCCCGATGGGGAAGTCCGCCTGGGACAGGGGGGCGATCAGGTTGTCGGTGGTCGGGATGGGAGCGGCGTCGAAGGCGAAGCGGGACACCACCGGCATCTCGAACCCGGGAGCCTGCACGACGAACGGCGTGGTGGCGATGGAGGAGAGGTCGGAGTTGGAGAAGGGCGTCCATCCGGCGGGCAGGTCGATCCGGGTGAGGTTCTCGTCGTCGGTGATCGATTGCGTGCTTGCGCCACCCTGAGAACAGCTGGCTGCCGCCAGTGCTAGGGCTGCCACGACGGCGACGATTCGACGGTGCATACCCTTATCCATCGTCAGACGGTTGTCCCAATGTAAGCGCTTCCGGTTGGGAACACAACGCCGATCCCGGCAAAGTCGTTCCGAGGTTTGCGAGTACTCAGTACTCAGTCACTCGAAGCAACACCCTCCCCAATGCCCTTCGATCCACCAGCTGGCCGAACGCCTGCTCGTAGTCCTCCAGGTCGTACACCGCACCGACCCTGGGTTCGATGGCTCCGCTCGCCACCATCCGGTACAGCTCGCCGATCGTCTCGGCGGCGGCATCGGGCTCGTTGGCAAGCCAATCGCCCCAATACACGCCCACGATGGAGGCCTCCTTGAGCAGCGGAAGATTGAGCGGGATCGCCGGGATCTCCCCGGCGGCAAAGCCGATCACCAGATGCCGGCCTCGCCACCCGAGCGATCGAAACGCCGGCTCGGACAACGACCCACCCACCGGGTCGTAGACGAC
>CAYQZO010000109.1:0-6470 GCA_964421925.1 uncultured Acidimicrobiaceae bacterium | reverse complement strand
CGGTCACCTCGGTGCCGTCCTCAGCGGTCTGGAGGCGCGCGGTCGAGATCTCGAACCGGCGGGCATCCTCACCCTCACCGCGCACCACCGTTGTGCCGTCCAGGCCGACGATGAGCTGTCCGATCGTGGGCACGACCTCGTCGACATAACCCGGCACCGGCGCTTCGACCACCACCGTGGTGTGACGGAGCGTCTCCAACGATGCATCGCCGTCGGGATCGTGGGAGGGGCGGTAGGGAACGCTGTCACCGCCGGTGGTGGCGACGGTCGGCTCCAGGTAGCCGATCTCGGTGCCGGGGGCGGCGGAGCCGATGTCGGCGATGTTGAGCAGGCTGCCCGCACCGCCGAACGCCACCGCGGGGCGGCCGCCCACCCACACGACGACCGGGGCGTCGGCGGCGTCGATGGCGGCGTACAGGTCGCCAGGCGCGCCCGAAGAGATGCCGGGGGAGTCGACCTGGATCACGAAGAGGTGGGCGTCGGTCCCGGTCAAGGTCTCGGTGACGAAGTCCATGAGGCGCTGATCCATGGGGTTGCGCACGTCGATGACGACGACGGGAAGATCGTCGGATTGGGCCGCGGCGCTTGTCGCGGCGAGCGCGGCAGCGACGAACAGGCTGGCAACGACCAGACGACGGATCACGGGCGGATGGTACGGAGCTACGACGGCCAACTCTTGCTGGTGGCTGGCAGCTGGCAGCTCGCAACTCGCGGCTCGCAGCTACCCTCTCGCTATGTCCCGGGTCCTCATCGTCACCGACGACAAACGCGACCGTGACCAGGTGCACAGCGCCCTCAGTGTCAGCGGCAACGAGCTCATCGATCACCCCGACCCCGAGTCGGCGGCGGCGCGCGCCGCCGAGGAGTCGGCCGACGTCGCCGTCGTCGATCTGCAAGTGGGATCGATGGGCGGGATGGCCGTTGCTCGCGACTTCCGGTCCAAGAACGACATTCCCGTCGTGCTCCTCCTCGACCGCGAGGCGGACACCTTCATTGCCGGGCGCTCCGGGGCGAAGGGCTGGGTGACCAAGCCGTTCACGGCAGCCGAGCTGCGCAGCGTCATCGAGAACGCGGTGAACGGCGAGTGACCCGCGGCGGCGAACCTCCGAGTACGCATCCCGCAAGGCGGGACCGATGAGTGCACTCCACATCCTGTACCTGGTGGTCTTCGGCCTGTGCGCACTCGCCTCCGGGTTCGTCTCGGGATCGGAGACCGCCCTCATCGGCATCGGCAAGGAGCGGGTGCACCAACTCGAGGGAAGGGCGGGACATCGCGTCCAGCAGCTGGTTGCTGATCCGGAGCGGACGCTGGCGACGCTGCTCGTCGCCAACAACCTGGTCAACGTGCTGGCGGCCGCTGTGGCCACCGCCTTGTTCATCTCGCTCGTCGGGGAGGACTGGGGCCCGTGGCTGGCCACGGCGGTGGTGACCGCGGTGCTGCTGGTCTTCGGCGAGATCACCCCCAAGACCCTGGCCAACCGGTATCCAGAGCGTTTCGCCCTCACCGTGGCACCCGCCATCTGGCAGCTGTCCCGGTTCCTCGCCCCGATCGCAAGCTTCTTCAGCGCGATCACGACCGGCTTGCTTCGGGTGATGCGCATCCCGGTCGACGCCGACTACAGCGGGGTGACCGACGCCGACATCCGGGCCCTCACCGAGCTCGGGGTCATCGGAGGCGAGATCGAAGGCGTCGAGCACGAGATCATCGACGCCCTGCTCGACCTGGCGGACCGCCCGGTGCGCGAGGCGATGACCCCACGCATCGACCTGGTCACCCTCCAGGAGCCGGTGACCATCGAAGACGTGCGCAAGGTCGTGGCCGCCACCGGGCACTCCCGATATCCGGTCATCGCCGGGGACGTCGACGACCTGCTCGGTCTGCTCTACGTCAAGGATCTCCTCCCCCGCCAGGACGATCCGGATCCTGTCGAGATCGGGCGCATGCTGCGCCGGCCTCACTTCGTACCCGAGACCACGTCGATCCTTGCGACCCTGACGGAGATGCGAAAGCGGCGCTACGCCATCGCCTGCGTCGTCGACGAGCACGGGGGCGTGGAGGGAATCGTCACCGCCAAGGACTTGCTCGCCGAGCTGGTGGGTGAGCTCCAGGACGAGTACGACCCGGGCGTGCCGTCCATCGTGCGCATCGGGAGGCGTAACTGGATCGCCGACGGCCGGGTGGCGGTGGAAGACCTCGCCGCCGAGATCGGCCGGGAGTTCCCCGCTGGCCCGTACACCACGGTGGCCGGGCTGTTCATGGACGTCGCCGGGCAGGTCCCCGAGGAGGGGGATTCGGTGCGCGTGGACGGCGTCGAGCTGACCGTTCTGCAGATGGATCGCAACCGGGTGGATCGGGTCGACGTCCTGGTGCCCTGACGCCGGTACCGCGGTACCATTGGGCCTTCGGGACGTGGCGCAGCTTGGTAGCGCGCATCGTTCGGGACGATGAGGTCGCCGGTTCAAATCCGGCCGTCCCGACCAAACCTCAACGCCGGCCCCGCAGCGAGACGCGGTGCCGGGTGAAGTGTCCTTTGTCCTCTTGTTGCCCAACCATCGCGGTCGCACGATGGAAATGCACAGGAGGTGGATCGTGTCTCTTGCCCGCGAACGCTGGTACCGAACCGTGTTCTGGGTGGCTGCGGCTTACGACCTCACCCTCGGGATCGTGTTCCTGTTCTTCTACCGGCCGGTGTTCCGCTTCCTCGATGTCGAGGACGCGCTGCCGGAGTACACGAGCTTCGTGTCGCTGATAGCGGTGTTCCTGTTCGTGATCGGAATCGCCTACGTGCTCATCGCCCGTGGCGATCTGGTGCGAAACCGTGATCTCATCGCCGTCGGCGCGCTGTACAAGCTCGCCTACTTCTCGGTGGCGCTGTGGTACCTGATTGGTGGGGTGTACCCGCACATCGTGTTCTTCGCCGTTTTCGGCGTCGTCGATGGCTTGATGTTCCTCGCCATGACCGAGTGCTGGTGGCACCTTGGATCGATCCGGCCCGCCGAGGTCGCTCGCAGCCGTCACCCGGCGATGACCTGATCAGAGGCCGGCGACCACCAGACCGAGGCCGAACAGGATCAGGCCGACGTGGACGGCGATCAGGCCGATGCGCGGCAACCCGAACGGGGAATCGAACGACGGCGGCACCGGCGCCCACCGGTACCAGAGCCACATGCCGAGCGTCCCGCCGAACAGGACGCCGGCGGTGACCATCGCCCAGCCGAGGGTGGTATCGGGACCGGCCGATGCCGTCACCCCGATCAACCCCAATGAGGCACAGCCGGCCGGAGCCACCAGCAGCAGCCGGAGCGCGGGCTGCCGGATGCTTGCGGCGAGCAGCACCGGCATCAGCACCCAGCCCGCGGCGACCAGCAGCAGGGCCCACGGCGGTGCACCCTCGACGAAGGCGAGCACCCAGATCACCCCGAGCGCGAGCGCGCTGATCCATACCAGCCGGCGGATCCGGTGGGTGAACGCCCGGTCGGTGGTCAGCTCTACTGCCGTGGTGGGCACGATCACGACGCCACCTTCTCCCGGCGACGCGCCGCCAGGCCCTTCCGCCACTGTTCCTTGAACCCGGAGCGACGCTGCGCCGTCGCCTCCGCCGAGTACAGGTGGCGCCCGAGCTCGACGAGGCCGTGCTCGAGCTGTTCCACCGTCATCCGGTCGGGCACGAAGTTGACGTCGAAGAGGGTGCACTTCTCCCAGGCACCCGGCTCGATGATGCGCCCGACGCCGAGCAGCCGGGCGTAGAGCGGTGTCCCGGGAAACGGGGTGAGAACCGTGATCTGGACGTCGAAGGGGCTGGTCTCGTCGACGAAGGCGCGCACGGCATCGAAGACTTCGGGCCCATCGCCGTCCAACCCGAGCACGAAGCAGGCGTTGAGCGCGATCCCGTGCTCCTGCACGGTCTCCACGACCTTGGCGTAGCGATCCACCTGGTCGACCTTCCAGTTCCGCTTGGTCTCGAGGCCGTCGAGCGCCGCCCGGTTCGGGCTCTCGAAGCCGATCAGGATCTCGGCGCAGCCCGCGTCCCGCATCATGGCCAGCAATGACGGGTCGTCGACGATGGACACGTCGGTCTCGGTGAACCACCGCACGTCCTGCTCCCCGATGGCGGCGACGAGGTCGCTGGACCAGTGCTTGTCGACGAAGGTGTTGTCATCGGCAAGCTCGACGAAGGGACGATCCCAGATCCCCTTCATGGCGGCGATCTCGGCCCCGACCCGGAGTGGGGTCTTTCGCTTGTAGCGCGACGTGAGCAGGATCGACGAGGCACAGAACTCGCACCGCCACGGGCATCCCCGGGTGGTCTGGACGGTGAGCCGGTTGTAGTGGTCCGGATCGAGCAGGTCGTACCGGGGGATGGGACCGGCATTGAGATCGAAGCTGCCGTCCGAGCGGTACACGTGCTGTGCCCGGCCGGCTTCGATGTCCGCAAGCACCTGCTCCCAGACCGGCTCGCCTTCGCCGATGACGACCACGTCGCAGTGCTGCAACGCCTCCTCGGGAAGGACGGTGGCGTGGAGTCCGCCGATGACGGTGATCGCCCCGTTGGTGCGAAAGCGATCGGACAGGGCGTAGCACTCCTTGGCCTGCGCCGAGAAGGTGGAGAACGCGGCGACGTCGCATTCGGGGAGCGGGTCGAGATCGGCGATGTCGTCGACCTCGTGGTACTCCACCTCGTGGCGATCGGCGGTGAGGGCGGCAAGGGTGAGCAGACCGAGGCTGGGAAGCGAGGCGATGGTCTCACCCCGCTCCACGAACCCAGGAAGAGACAGGCCGAGAGCCGTCAGCTCCGGGTTGTGCGCCCGGACCCCGGACATGGCGATGAGTGCGATCCGCATGTCGCTCCTCTCCTCAGCCTCATCGTCGCGCCCTCGATCGCCGGTTTCGTAGGGCCTTTGGTGAGCTTCGGAGGAGCGCGGCTCCTCGACCGCTTAGCCTTGGCCCGTGAGCGCACAGGGCCTCGCCGGAGTCTTCCTCGACAGCGACGATCCCGCCGCGCTCGCCGCGTGGTACGACGAGCACCTCGGTGTCGGGTTCACCGCCGCCACCGGCCTCGGCCTCGACGCTCCCGATGAGGCGTCCTTCTTCCGCGTGTTCCCAACGCGAGATGTCGAAAGCGGCGAGGTGCGGGAGAATCCGGTGTTCGCCATCAACAAGGCGAAGCACCCATTGGCCCCGGGTGACGAGCGGGGTCACGTCATCGGTCTCCGGGTCGACGACGTCGACGCCCTCGTGGAAACGCTCGCCGCAGCCGGTATCCACCCGGAAGGGGAGATGCTGGTCTGGGAGGGGGGAAAGCACGTCCGCATCCGGGATCTCGACGACAACCGCGTGGAGCTGTACGAGGAGCTGCCACTTCCCGAGGACTCGCCGTACCGGTCGGTCTAGCGGAGCAGAAGCTCGGCGAGCTGCACCGCGTTGAGCGCGGCCCCCTTGCGCAGGTTGTCCCCCACCGCCCACAGGTTGATGCCTCCCGGCTCCCCCACGGTGGCGCGCACCCGGCCGACGAGGACGTCGTCGATGCCGGCCGAGTCCAACGGGGTCGGCACCTTGTCGTCGCTCCACAGCTGGGCGCCGGGGGCGGTGGCGAGGATGGCGTTCGCCTCGTCCAGCTCCATGGGCCGGGTGAAGAACATGGTGGCGGCGACCCCGTGGCCCACCATCACCGGCACCCGCACGCAGGTGGGCTCGACCAGCATGGCGGGGGCGTCGAGGATCTTGCGGGTCTCGTTGACCAGCTTCCACTCCTCGTCGGTGTAGCCCTGGTCGGTGATCGACCCGGCGAGCGGGAGCACGTTGAACCCGATGGGCCGTGCGTAGAGGTCGTTGCCCGGATCCGCCCAACCGCCGGAGACCAGGGCGCCCGGATCGGCGCCGAGGGCGGCGATCTCGGAGGTGAGCACGTCCATGCCGCGCTGTCCGGACCCGCCGGCGGCCTGGTACGACGTCGCCACCATGCGCTCGATGCCCGCCGCCCGGTGCAGCGGGGCCGCAGCCATCATCAGCGTCATAGTGGTGCAGTTCGGGTTGGCCACGATCCCCTGATGGGTCTCGATCGCCCGGTCGTTGACCTGGGCAACGACGAGCGGCACCGCCGGGTCCATGCGGAACGCCGATGAGTTGTCGATCACCGTGGCGCCCGCCTCGACGAAGCGGGGGGCGTGCGCCACCGATCGTGCCCCGCCTGCTGAGAACAGGGCGATGTCGATACCGCCCGGATCGGCCTCGGCGAGGTTCTCGACGGTGACGTCACCCCAAGGGGTACCCACGACCGATCCCATCGATCGCTCCGAAGCGAGGAGACGCAGGTCCGACACCGGGAAGCTCCGCTCCGCCAGGATGGTGCGCATCGTCGTGCCCACCGCTCCGGTGGCTCCAACGACGGCGACCGAGGTCATGGGGTCGCCCCCATCAGGGCGTCGTGGAGGGCGCGGATCGCCTTGTCGGCGTCATCGGCGTCGATCCT